>CAYSHQ010000421.1:0-2435 GCA_964430835.1 uncultured Lentisphaerales bacterium | reverse complement strand
TACAGGGTGTGTCCAGGCTCTGCGGGCACCGTGGTGGCATGCACCGCATACCGCATGGCGTCGCCAGCCATCTCACTAAACTGAACCAGATCCATGGCGGCGGCCTGCTGGGGCGTACGCGGATCCGAATGCGGGATGCGCCCGGGCTGGAAAATCGTGTTGCCGCCGGACAACGCGATGGCACAAAACGCATGGTTCAGCCCGACCTTCTCTAGCCACGTGCGGATCAACTGCGGCGTATCCGGGGCGTCGAGCGGCAGGGCCAGCGCTTCCACACGCATCACGCGCGGGGTGCTGCCCTGCAACTGCAGCCAGACGGCCCGCACGTTGCGGGTGCCGAGATCAAGGCCGACGATGTTGCGCGTGCGTGGCATGGCGAAGGGTGGGCGATCCAGTCGTTGGTGTTAAACAGGCCAGTACAAAGTCCCGTGGGTGCTCCGTTACTTCCTGGCGGCTTCCGCCACGCGCATCGGGATGAGTTCCTCGCCCACGTCGGAAATCACCGTGGCCGTGACAAATATCAAGAGATTGTCGGAGCCCTCATTCTCGCTATCCGTGCGGAAGAGCTGCCCGATAAAAGGAAGTTCAGAGAACCAGGGGAGTCCTTTGCGTGACTTGCCACCGGAAGCTTGGGCCAAGCCGCCCATGACCACGGTTTCGCCGCTGCGTACCACCATCTCGGTCTCGACCTTCTTCTGCAGCACGATCGGCAACTTGCCCACCATGTTGTTGATGGAGACCGCCGTGTTCAACGGGTCATTAAACGACTCCCATTTGCTCTTGTTCTGCAATTCCGTGATTTCGGGAATGATGGCGAGGTTGATGGTCGCCAGGTCCGCACCGATGCTGGGGGTCACCACCAGGTTGAACCCCAGCGAGATCGTCTTCGGTGTGCCGGAGAAGGTGGGGGTGGTGTTGTTGTTGTTGACTACGGTATTATTGACGATGGTGTTCTGGTTGCTGGCCGAGGTGGTAATGTTATCGTAGTACTGGAATTCTTCGCCGATATGGATCGTGGCGGTGCGATTGTTCACGGTCGTGATCCGCGGCACGGTGAGCGTCCGATTCTGCTCGGAGGATTGCATGGCGCTGAGAATGGCCTGCATTCGGAGGTTGTCGAGCACACCCTGATACTTGACCACGCCGTTGCCACCGGCGAGCTCCCCGACACCCACGTGTTGCCCGGACAGCAGGTTGGTTGTGACGCTCGTCAGGCCGGGCAGCGGCAGGGTATTCGGGGCCGCACTCAGTGACGGGGCGGGGGTCCCCAGCAGCCAGTCGATGCCGAGCTGGCGTAGGTCGCCTGCTTTGGTCTCAATGAAGCGCGCCTCAATAAGGACCTGGGGCTGGCGAACATCCAGCGCGTTGATAATCGTTTCCGTCTGGGCCAGATTCTCGCGGGTGTTTTTAATCAGCAGGGCATGGGCCCGGGTGTCAAAAACAATTTCGGCGCCCGTTGGCTGCGGCACAAACTTCTTGATGGAGGTGACAATGCTGATCTCCCCGTTGCCGGCCAGGGCCTTCTCGCCGAGCGCGGCGCCGCCGGGTACTTCATTAGCTGGCAGCCCCTTGCGCAGCCGGTATACGCGTGTTTCCAGCGGAATGCTCCCCTGCTTCTCGTTGCCGGCGGTAACCCAGATCATGTTCTGCCCGACCGAGAAGGTGACCCCCATGTTGCGCCCCACGTATTCGAGGATCTCCTCCAACGGGGTGCTTTCCGCATGGATGGTGATGGTCTTGCCGGATCCTACCCCGGTATCAGCCACGAAATTGATGTTTTGCGAGGTGCCAATCTGGGCGATAATGTCCGTGAGTCCCACCCCTTCCAGATGCACGCTGACCGCCTTACGCAAGGCGTCCTGCATCTTATTGGCAGGTGTGGCGAAGGGTTCATTTTCCCCGACCACATGCCGGGTCAGACGATAGGTATCGGGCAGGATCCCGTGCCGGGCGGCATCCGCCGCGCTGGCTGCCGTGCTGGCGGCCATCTGGGCTTTAATGGCGTCCTGTCGCAATTGGGCGACGCGGTTCATGATGCGCGCCTGCAGGTCGGCCAGTCCGAGTGTCAGGGGATCCTGCCGGGCAATCTCGATGCAGGCCACGATGGCTTCGGTATAGCGCTTCTCCTGAAAGAGTTTTTCCGCTGCTTGTACGTTCGGAGCGGCGGGCTTGCGTGCGGGCGTGTCGGATGACTTACTGTCCGAGGACGTGGCGCAGCCGCCCAGGAGCAGCAGCGCGACGAGAAAGCCCAGCCGCCGGATCGTTGTCTGTTGCATGCTTTATGACCTCTATAACTACCGGGAATCCCAAGGGACTTATAAAAATACCAGAAAGGCGTGGTGCAAGCCAGTTCGGATCACTACTCACCTGGTTACAACGCCCCTTCCCACCAGAGCGGGCCCACGTAGACGTTGCCGGCGTAGGCGACATTGATG
>CAYSHQ010000420.1:0-2435 GCA_964430835.1 uncultured Lentisphaerales bacterium | reverse complement strand
CCTGGTGAGAAAATGTGGTCATCACGCGTTCTTTGGATGTCATAGCTGGCTTCATAGGCACCTCGTTTCGAGTTGTGATACCGGCTGATCGCACGTCTTGTAACCGGCTCCATACTAGCCTGAACGGGCAGGTTGGAAACATGGCGGCGATCGTTATTTCTTGTCTTATTCGGTCATTTGAGTCACAATTGCAGAACTTTTATGTCGCATTCAAGCAATAGCCCGGCGCCAGATCCTGCACCTAATGCAGTTGTGTGCCATGCCAATTATGCGGCGCTACCGCCCGGAAGAACCTACTGCAACCCTGATGTTAAAAGCCGTATGGCGCTCTGGGTTAAGGCCGGCCTCGGCACCATCACTGTCAACGGTGCGCGCCATGCGGTGAAGGTGGGCGACTATTTTTTCCTGCCGTGGGCACATCGGGTAGAATACGCGCCTGATCGTCGCCACCCGTTTCTGCTGGCCGGCCTGCACATTATTCCCGATCATTCCCGTCAGGATCCGGTCGAATTTGTGGTGCCGCACAACGGTGATCATCCGCTGGCGCAGTGTGCTTGGCGCCGCGATGTGGCGCTCCCTTGCCTGACCGGACTGGTACACCTGCAGGTGCGGGAGGAGGCGCCGCTCTGGCTGCTCTCGGAGTACATTGTCCAACGCTACCTGACCAAAGACTGGCAGGAGCAGCAGATGCGGGAATTGGCTGGTCTCTACCTGCGGGAGCTGGCGCGCACGCTCGCGACCGGTCACAACCCGGCCGCGCGCCGATCCGACGCGGATTTTCGGCGGCTGGCCGAGCATGTCACTACGCATCTCGATGCGCCGCTCGTGGTCGGAGAACTCGCCGCGCTGCTGGACTGCAGCGAGTCCACCCTGGGCCGCCTGGTCCGTACCCACGCCCGGCTCTCGCCCGTCAACTGGATCAATCAGCTACGGATCCAGCGTGCGCGTACGCTCCTGACGACGACACGCCTGCCGGTCGCGAGGGTGGGGGAGCGCGTGGGGGTTGCGGATCCGTTCTACTTTTCGAAGCTCTTCCGGAAGCATACCTGCCAGTCGCCGCTGGCCTACCGCCAGTCGACACCGATCCTGTAGGATGCGCAGTCCTAGAACCTTGTCCAGGTCGACTGCTGGCGGTACTGCTGGGGGCTGGCGCCGCAGGCTTGCTTGAACAAGCGGCTGAAATGACAGGCCTCCGGATAGCCGGTGGCGGCAGCGATCTCGGCCACCGGTTGGTCGCTCGCCAGCAGCATCTGCCGGGCTCGCTCCAGCCTCAGATGCTGGAGATAGCGCATGGGCGCTTCCCCGAAAGCCTGCCGGAACACGGCATGAAACCGCGACGGCGACAGGTGTGCCCGCTTGGCCAGCGTCTCCAGCGACTGCGGTCGGGCGATATCCTCGTGCATTTCCGTCAGCACGGGCATCAGGCGGCTGCCGGGTGCGAGGATTTGCCGGGCGCGCTCGCTCAAGGTGCCGGCCTCCAGCAGCAGCGCCACCAGCTCCAGACCGAGCATCTGCTGGCGCGCGCAGGCCGGTAGCGTCGCTGCACCGCTCGTCGCCAGCCGCGCCAGTTCCTCGCAGACCGCGCCGATGCGCGGCGCGCCCGGCCCGGCGAGCAGGCTGGGAATGTCGTACAGCGACAACGCGTCCATGTTGGTCAGTACCATGATACGGAAGTAGGCCCAGCGGCTGACCGCCTTGTCGTGCGAGCGCGTATCGCAGCGGTGAGGCACATTCCGCCGCATGAACAGAACCTGCCCGCTTTCAGCGACCGTTTTCGAGCCGTCGCGGAACGTCAAGCAAGCCAGATCGCCTGCGCCGTTGGTGATGTGCGCACAGGTATCAAAGGGAAGGGTGCGCCATCCCGTCGTTTTCGTCCCCGGGATCGGCGTGGCCGCGCCGTCGAGATAATCAAAACGTAGAGTCTGCCGTAGCAGTTCAGGCCAGCGAGCGTCCGCATTCATCGGCATAACAGCCTCTCCAGGCCATGGGAGCGTGCAAAACCGGAGGTTTTGCACGCGGAGGGTTCAGGGTTCGGGGTTCAGGCGTACTTCCGGCCTGACCTCTGGCATCCTGAACCGCGCGCCCCGGCGTGCCCATGGTATCACAAGCGCCTCAAGAGATTGAATCAGTACGTACAAGGTCAAAACCAAGACAATGTATGCCGTTCAGGAAGAAACATCAACTCTATAGCAATTCCGATCATGGACACGCGGCTGCCCATTGGCGTACTGTTGCTCACATGCAAGGGGCACTTGGACCTACACCTGTCATTATAAAACACACACAAAGCGCGAAACACGGAGTGGCACGAATGGCGGGTGCGGTGCTCGCGGGACTGATGCTGGTCACGGCCCATGGGGCCAACGGCGCCGAGAAAGCAGCGCCTGCGGAGTCACCAAAAAACGAGGAGATGAAGATGAAGAATCAATGGGTGC
>CAYSHQ010000419.1:0-2443 GCA_964430835.1 uncultured Lentisphaerales bacterium | reverse complement strand
AAGGAGAGGTTGTCGAAGATCGGTTCCATCCAGTGCGAGAGTTTTTCCTCCTTGTCCCCCGGGAGAAAGCCGATATCTTTGCCGAGCGGCACGATGGGGCGCGACACCAGAATCCGGTCGTAGGTGTGTTGCTGCAGCACATGATAGAGCGCCGCAGCCAAGGCGAGCAGGGTCTTGCCGGTGCCCGCTTGCCCGACTAGCGTGACCAGATTGACCTGGGGATCCAGGAGCAGTTCCAAGGCCATGCGCTGCTCGCGATTGCGTGCCTGAACACCAAAGATGGCGTCGAGGTTACGGTTGATTTCCACCACCTTGCCATCGGGGCGCACGCGCGCCAGGGCACGCATGTCGTGGTCCTCAGTGGCGATGACCTCGAAGAACATGTTGGGGTGGCCATGCAGGCGCGCGTCCGCGACGGCTTCGCCGGCGTAGATCCGCTCGATCATCTCGCGCGGGATGGTCGCTTCGCGATAGCCGCTGTAAAGTTCGTCAAAATTGACCTTTTCGCGCTCGAAATCCTCGGATTCAATCCCCAGCGCGTCGGCCTTTAGCCGCGCATTGATGTCCTTGGTGACGAAGATGACGCGTTCGCCGGCCTGCCGGAGTGCGTACGCCAGGCGAATGATGGCATTGTCGGCGGTGTTCTCTTCCAGGCCGGCTTTTTCTACCTTGGGGGTTACCAGCACGCGCAGGGAGCCCCCCTCGGCGACCGGTACGCCGCAGCAGAGCGAGCCGTTGGCGCGCAGGGCGTCGAGCCGCCGGACCACCTGGCGCGCATTGCGCCCCAGTTCGGTGGATTGCGACTTAAACCGGTCCAACTCTTCCAGCACGGCCATAGGGAGCACGACATGGTTGTCGGCAAACGATTCCAGGGAGAGGGCGCTATGCAGCAGGACGTTGGTGTCCAGCACGAACGTCTTCTTGCCGTGTGGCACGGACACGCTTGCTGCGGAGGGGGTGGTGCTTGTCACCGCAGGGGCGGAGGCCGCGCGGGGGGTACGAGGTTTCCGCGGGGTGGTGGTGTCGGGGGACGGTGTGGCGGTGTCGCTCATAATGCCTCCAGGTTAGCGTTTGTTGCGTTTCGGTGTGGAAAGGGACGATACGCGGAAGGCGTGCGGCAAGAGCGCGCCTAACGTGGTTTGTTTCAGGGTGCTTCCCGTGCGTGGCGTGCACCAGATGCGCAGGGAGTCGTCGCAGAACTCAGCCAGCGTTTGCCGGCAGGCGCCGCAGGGGGTGGCGGGGGTGCGCTCGCCGGCGGACAAGGCCAGGGCCAGGAAGCGACGCGCGCCGGCATGCACAGCCTGGAAGAGGGCCACGCGCTCCGCGCAGATCGTCAGGCCGTACGAGGCGTTCTCGACGTTGGCTCCGGTAAAGATGCGTCCGTCATCGGCCAGCAGGGCGGCGCCGACCGGGAAGTGTGAGTAGGGGCAGTGGGCGCGGGTGGCGGCGGCCCGGGCGGCGGCGATCAGCGTGTTGCGCTGGCGCATCGTGAAGCGCGGGGTGGCGGTCGTCTTCATGGCAGCGTCTCCCGGATGAGCGGTACGGGGTGCGGCGGGGACTCGCCGATGGTTACGGCCTCCGTGGCGGCGGCCAGCAGGCTGGCGGCCAACGATTCGCTGGCGGCGTGCACCTGCATGAGCGGCGTCCCCCGGGTGAGGGGGGTGCCGGCCTGCACGAGTGCGGAGACGCCGGCGGCAGGGTCGATGGTGTCTTCCGTGCGGCAGCGCCCGGCGCCCAGTTGCAACACGAGCCGGCCGATCTTCTCGGCATCCACAAACTGGACGTAGCCGGCACGCGGCGCCGGAACCGCGAGGGTGGCACCGGGGCGCGGCAGGCAGCGGGCGGGATCGTCCACGCCGCGCAGGTCGCCCCCCTGGGCGGCCACCATGCGGCGGAAGAGCTCCCAGGCGCGCCCGTCATCGAGCCGCGCGCTGAGGTCGCGCCGCGCCGCGGCGGCATCGGGGTGCACACCGGCGAGCAGGGTCATCTCGATGGTCAGGGCCAGCGTGAGTTCGCGGACATCCGCCGGGCCCCGGCCATGCAGCACATCGATGGCTTCGAGGACCTCCACGGCGTTGCCGACGGTGTGGCCGAGCGGTTGTTCCATGTTGGTGAGCAGCGCCGTGGCGCGTCGCCCCATGCTGCGGCTGGTCTCCAGCAGGCTGACGGCCAGTTCCCGGGCCGCTTCCGGGGTGCGCAGGAAGGCGCCGCGGCCGAATTTGACATCAAAGACCAGTGCGGCGGCGCCTTCCGCCAGTTTCTTGGAGAGGATGCTGGCGGTGATCAGCGGGATGCTGGGGACCGTGGCGGTGACGTCGCGCAGGGCGTAGAGCTTGCGGTCCGCCGGCGCGAGGCGGTCGGTTTGGCCCATGATGGCGCACCCCACGGTGGCCACGATATGCTGGAATTCCTCGGCCGTGAGGCGGATGCGGAAGCCGGGGAT
>CAYSHQ010000418.1:1150-2443 GCA_964430835.1 uncultured Lentisphaerales bacterium | reverse complement strand
CTGCGCGCCGCCATCGTCGCACCGCCACGCTGAGCCACCGACCCGAAAGCATCCCGCTTTAGGGCCCCCCCACGCCTTGCCTTTAACCGCATTCTATGGCAACATTTGCTGCCAAGTACCTCAAGACAACCAGCAAGGAGCGCCGCGCGTGCGACCGTTCATAGGCATATTTCTTATTTTTTCTGCACTCGTATCAGTAGCGGGTGATCTGGAAACACTCCTGCGCAAGGACCGCGCGGTCCTTGAGGCACGCACCGACCATATCCTAGCCAAAGCCAAGCAGGCGCTGGCCGAATTAAGCGACCTACAGCTGCAAACAGGCAATGCGCCCGCCAAGATCGAACTGAAAAAAAACAGCGCCATCGTTCAGTGCACCGAGGTCTATCTGGCAATCCTGGAAGAAACCTCGCAACGACTGACTCTTAAAGGCGCGAAGGAAGAGGCACAAGACGTTCAGGCAGAGATCAAACGAGTGCGATCAGCCCCCTTCTATGTAACGGCCTGCCAGTCGCTACAATCGAAGGGAATTACAGGAAGCGCCACGGACGCGAGCACCTTACAAGCCAAGACATTAACCGGTCCAGCCTGGGACCCGACCCAGGAGTTCAGTGCGAAGGACAACCCCAGCGGCGTCTGGACATACGGTTGGACACCCGCGCTGGGTGGTTCCATCACACCCTTTCGCGCGCACCGCGCCGAGCCGAATCTGGACGGGTGGATGAAGGGTGAACCCGACTATCCGTCGGTCTGGGTCAACCACTCCAACCGGGTCTATGACGGCGTACGTCCTGGCGAACTATCCCTGCACCCTAACCTGTCTAGTGAATGCGCGGTCCTACGCTGGATGGCCCCCACCGCAAGCCAGATCTCGCTTAAGGGGAGATTTGGCGCAGGTGATGCCGGTGCCATGAATGTCTACGTGCTGCACAACGACAAAAGTTGCTTCCAGGTTCTGGAGACGCGCAGGGACGAACCGTTTGACCTCGCACTGCATGTAGAGACGGGAGACCGGGTAGACTTTGTCGTAGGGCCAGGAAGCGCCGGTCACGGCTGGGGAAACATCCCCATTGCCGTAACCATTGCAGCCAATTAGCGCGAGCAAAGGAGCTGACTGACGATGCACACATGGACATTAACGCTCGTAATCGGCATGACGCTGGCGACACAGGCCTCGGAAACCGACCCGTTTCAGGAGAAGCAACGGGCATTCCTGCAACAGTGCCAGGAGATCGAAACCAAGCGCAAAGAAGCCAGCGTCCCCGCCACGCGGACGCCATAAACCAAAGAATTCTG
>CAYSHQ010000418.1:0-1140 GCA_964430835.1 uncultured Lentisphaerales bacterium | reverse complement strand
AGCCAGCTTCCCTTGGCCTGAGCAGTACGAGCGCGACTTGCGAACGCTGGAAAAAAGATTCCAGCTGGATGGTGACCTCGAGAGCATGCTCACTGTGCGTCAGGAGCAAGCCCGGTTCCAAAAATTCAGAATCCCCCCCGCAGAGGCCCTCGTTGAAAAACCGCAAGCACTCCGGGATCTGCAGGCCAACGCCGTGCAGGCACCCGAGAAAACTGAACTCGCCTACCATAAGCAGGTGCAAGAACTGACCGTCACACACCTGAGCACCTTGGCCGGACTCAAACAGACCCTGACACAGCAGAATCGCATCGACCAGGCGCTGGCTGTGGATAAGGAGATGGACCTGCTAATACTGCGGCCGGAAGTCCTGAATGCACGCATCGCCTTGCAACTCGCGGAGCCAGCCTCCGCCGCGCGCTGGACCATGCAAGAAACAAAAACTGCGCCACAATTGGCCGCCCTGAAAGCCCCCGTCACGCCGGTCACCTCACACGCGGGAACCATTCCACCCACCGCCAAACCGACCCCGGACCTCACGCCCAAGGTCATCAACTATAAATATGACGACCAGACCGCCAAGGGGATCTTCTCCGTGGACATGACGGGCAAAGGCATGGAAACCCGCGACTGGGTTGTGAAGAACATCGGGAAGATTGCCTCCAGCAAAGAACTACTGCTGGAAGCCGGCAGTGAACCCACCGTCGGCGGCCGCTATCGGGTACTCAATGAGTCGCTCGCCAACGATATCCTGACTATTGAATTTGAAGTGCTGCATTAAGCATCGGGCGTCTACGACCTGACACCCAGGCGCGCCTTCACCGTCTCCGTCAGCACCACGGGCGTGCGGGGGATGGCATCGAGGCGGAAGCGCGCGATAAGCGCAGCGGGCAGGAGATCCTCGCCCGGCGGCCCAGCCGCACCATTCGGCCAACAAGCCGACCACTTGCGAGGGGCGCACCCCCTGCTCGCGCAGGGTGGCGATGTGCGTATCCCCATGGCGCTTGGCCAGGCGCCGGACGTGTACGGTTCGTGTTGAATCACACAGGAGTTTCTGGTACACATTGCGGTATGGAAAAGGTAGCCAGACTTCTGAATGACATGGTCAAGGATGGCATCATCGCCAACTACGCCGTGTTCGGC
>CAYSHQ010000417.1:0-2462 GCA_964430835.1 uncultured Lentisphaerales bacterium | reverse complement strand
CGTCCGCACTCCCCGTGGTATTCGACATGACGTAGGCGCAGAAATCCGTCTTCTCGCGCAGCACCTGCGCCACCGCCGGCCGCGGGGTCCGCAGCACCGCATACGCACTGGGCTCGTGGAATTTGATCAGCGGACACCACAGGTAGCGCTCGCCGAACGTCAGCTTGTCAAACGCCATGGCATAATCGCTGACGGCAAAGTTCGGCGTGACATTCTCCCCGGTCATAAAAATACGCACGCCGGCATACTTCAGCACGTCGTAGCCGCCGACTGAATGGAAGACGTACTCCGCGTGGCGGTCACGGGTCAGCTCAAACTCATACTTGTCGCTCACGTACCGGAGGACGCCTTGGGCTAACTCCTGACTGCCATCCAGCAGGGCGATGCGCTTGAGCGGCTTGTTCATGAGAAAGATGGCTCAGGCCGCTACGCTTGCGGGGGTGCCCAATAGTCCGCAATCCACGGCGCCGGGCAGGCGTGATGATGGAGCCGCTTGCCCTGATACCCACGCACGGCCTCATCCGGATCGGGCTTGCCATGAAAAACGAGAATGCGCGTGTGCGGGGGGAGTACGGGGGTCAGGAATAGATTGAGCGGGAAGATCCGCATGCTGTGGCGTTTAAAGCTCCGGACCCAGGTTTCCGGCCACCAGACGCGCTCGCGCATGGCATAGGTCAGAAAGGCTTGTTCCGTACAGTAGCGACGCCGGTCAATGGCGGCGTCCTTCTCCCGCAGAAAGGTATCACAGATGTATTGCGACCGACCGGCTTCGAAACGAAACACGGAAGAGTTGCCAATGGCCGGGCGTTTGCGGAAGAGCTGTTTGCGGCGTTCGATCCAATTGTGAATAATGACATTCTTCCCCGGCTGGTACTCGAAGAAGCAATCCATGTCATCCATGATCGCAAGGTCGATGTCGCAAAACAGCGTCGGTCCGTGCAGATTGGCAAAGCCATCCGCCGTGATCAGCAGTTTCAGGAAAACATTCGGCCACCCGGGGATGCCGGGATTCTCCGGGATCGGCACGGTCTCGATGCCAGGCGTCAGGCCGGTCGGATCATCCGTCACGCACACAAAGCGAAACGGCCGGTGCAAATGGCGCCGCACGCCGGCATACAGGTTGTTGACGTAATGCACGCCGTAGCGCGTGCCCCACCGGAAGCAGATCACATTGACGGTTGCACTGTTCATGACAAGACCCGCAAGCACCCGCTTTACCCGGCGCACATGCACCACGTGATTTTCGCATTTTACTGAGCAGAATGCGACAGAAAAGCGCCAGCAGGACGGACGAAAGCATGTCAAAATCAGGGGGCTCTGTCAAGCGCCGGTACGCCCTCGGCCTTGGGCGCGGGGCGCGGGCGCGGCGGTCCTTCATGGCCGAGCAGATGGGGCGCGCCGCGCTGGGCGGAAAACCGGAGGATCTGGCGCGCCAACCAAGCCTGCCGGTGCTCGAGGTAGCGCTCGCCTTGCACATATTCCGCCAGGAACAGACACCGCTTCTCCTGCGGGATGGCCGCCGCGAACGAGGCGTTCAAGTAGCTTAAATTCTTGGCGCGGCCGCGCATACTCACAAACCGCTGGATGCGACAACGATCCAAGTCAATCAGATAGAGGGTACCATCATCCCCCCGCATCAGGTTCCGCCCCTTCAAATCCATTTGCAGCACCCCCCGGTCATGCAAACGGCGCACCAAGCGGGCCGTCTGCCGGATTAATTCATCGGTATACCCCATCACGGCGACATATTGATCCAGATCCATGGCGGGGACGACGCGCATGACCAGGTACGACTCCCGCAGCCACCACCCCGCGCGCCGCTCACAGGCCAGCAGCGCCTGGGGCGTGGCGAAGCCAAAGCTCGCCACCTGTTGCGCGACGGTAAAACTGTGCCGGGCGCGGCTCGGCCAAAGGAGGTTGCGGGCGGCATCCCGCACCCCACGATAGTTATACCGCTTAAAGAAGACGGGCAGACCGGCGCAGGTGCCGGCCGCCACATACTTAGTGGGCGCATCTTTTACGAGGCAGCGCACGCCCGTGGCCAGCATGGCCTGCGGGTCCTCCCAAGCTGCGGAAAGGTCCGGCTGGCCCACACGAAACCACGTATACGGTTTGCGCCGGGTAGCGACGAAGACCGGTTTATGCGACACAAGCCCCCAGCCGTTCGGTTGCCCCAACAGATGCCACGCCAGCCGCATCGCCGGGTCCAGGAATCGCACCGCCCGGGCGAAGTCGGGCTTGTAGAGCAATTCCATCTGCCGATGCCCTCCTGAGTACACTCTACAGCATAGCGCGGCGCACAGGCATAGGGATGATTGGGCGGCAGCATGTGATATTGCGACGCCCCGGCAGGCCGCCCTCTCTCAGGCCCTATCGGCAGCGAGGCCCAGCCTAATGTTCGTGTCGCACCAGCCCCCGAAGCGATCCCGCAGGTCCACGAGGTTCTGGCATGCGGCGAGGAC
>CAYSHQ010000416.1:0-2472 GCA_964430835.1 uncultured Lentisphaerales bacterium | reverse complement strand
CTAGGCGACCTGCCTATGCCGCCCGAATACACCCACAGATTTTCGTGAAGTGCCGCGAGCACAACACCTACCAGAGCCGTCAGTACCTTTTTCATAATGATGCCTTTCCTATTTGTGCGCCCAACGCTCGCCTGCCGCAAGCGATCCGGTGTTACCGGTTCAATGAATGGTGAAAAGTCGGCAACCGGCCACCAGACAACCCGCCAGCATTGCCAAGATCTGCAGGCTCCATCTTACTTTCTTAGCGTTCATGTTCGATGCTCCCTTTTGACGGTTTCTATCGTTCCATCGTCCGGCCCGTCGAACCTCCTATCGCACCCGGACACTCCGGATGCTGTCCAGAAGTCCAAACGTCTGCAGCAACCAGACGCAGAGGACGATCACTACGACTACATTCAGGATGGTCTTTACCGGTCTGGCCATTGGGATATAGGTGTTGATCGCCCACAGGGCAACCCCCACCACGACCACGATCAAGATGACGGTAAGCAGCGGCATATAGCCTCCTTTCCCTTCGTGCGGTCTTCCCGCACACAGATGCTATTTAGTCTGCCCTTAGCATATGCCATAGAGCCGTGCCGCGCTATGGGGAGTAACCCTACCTGCCGTAGGGCCAGCACTTCTCATAACGGCAATCGGCGGGTCCGGCGGCCCCGCCCTACCTGCCACAATTCGTTGATTTCACCCTGTTCTTGGTAGGGCGGGGCCGCCGGACCCGCCGCCATAAATCCATAATGAGAATTGCTGCCGTAGGGTTACTCCCCATAGCAGAAAACCCAGCCTTCCGGCATGCTATGTATGTACCACCCCAGCATCATTCCGGCATATTGGCCGGCTGCATAAACTGGGAACAAAACGCGCAAAAAAAATCGCGCCAAATCGTCTATCGATACCTGGCGCGCCAAGAAAGGACTCACGCTATGAACGCCAATCAAATCCTGCTGGTGGTAGTGCTGCTACCGCTCCTCATCGTAGGATGAACCGAGACAGCGACCGGGAGCAGAACCGCAGACATGACGCGGGCCACCGCTAGCGCTACGAGCCTTCCCCCGCCAGCGCGGCGAGGATCAGGCTCGCATACGTCATATCCGCCTGGAACTGATCCAGACCGAATGATTCATTCGGCGCGTGGATGGCGTCTTCCTCGCGGGCAAAACCCACCAGCAGCGGCGAGGCACCGGAGACATCGCGCAGTGCGCCAATTACCGGGATAGACGCGCCCATCCACTCGAACACGGCGCCGCGCGGATCCAGTTGCTTCAGCACTTCGATCGCCAGCCGCATCACCGGCGTCTCCAACGGCAGCCGTAACGCCGGCGCCCCGGCGGAAAGCTCCGAGATCTCCAGGGTCAACCCGGGCGGACAGTTAGCCTGCAGGTGAGCCACGATCTGCTCGCTGCTGGCCCGCGGCGATTGCCCCGGACAGAGGCGCGCGCTGAGCTTGGCCAGTGCCTGCGCCGGCAGCACGGTCTTGGAACCCGGCCCGCCATAGCCGGAGTGCACGCCATTGACTTCAATCGTCGGCCGGAAGCTGACGCGCTCCACGGCGGAGAGCCCCGCCTCGCCGCCCTGCGGCGCCACCCCGATCGCCTTTTCGTAGGCCGTTGCATCAAACGGCTCTTCCTGCGCACAGGCCAACTCCTGCGGCGTGGGCGGCACCACGCTCTCCAGGAACCCCGGCACCGCAATCCGCCCCTGCGCATCGTGCAGACTGGCCAGCAAGCGTGCCATACCGGCCGCTGCGTTCGGCGCCACCCCGCCATGCGAACCGGAATGTAAATCGCGCGTGGCGCCCCGCAAGCTCACGGTCAAATGCAGAATCCCCCGCATCCCGGCGACAATCGCCGGCCGGCCCGAAGCATGCGCACTGGAATCACTCACCAGCATGACATCCGCCTGCAAGCTCTGGCGCCACTGACTCAAGCAGGCGATCAAGCCATCACTGCCGGACTCCTCCTCGCCCTCCAGCACCAGCCGGATCGTCGGGATTTCCACCCCCGCTGTCAGCAACGCGGCCACCCCCTGCAGAAAGGCAAAGATCTGCCCCTTGTTGTCCGAGGCGCCGCGCGCATAGACCCGCCCCTCGCGCAACTCCGGCTCGAAGGGTTTTGAGGACCAGAGCTCCAGCGGGTCGGCTGGCTGCACGTCATAATGGCCGTAGAAGAGCACCACTGGTGCCCCGGGCTTACCGGGCCGCTCCGACAGCAGCACGGGGTGCTCATTTGCCAGCCGGATCTCGCAAACAAAACCCAGTGGCCGCAGATACTGTTTTAACCAGACGGCGCAGCGGGAACAGTCCCCCAAACGCTGGCGATCGGCACCAATCGAAGGGAATCGCAGCAATTCAAACCAGTCGGCGAGAATCTTCGTACGATGCCGCTCAAAATAGGACCGGGCTACATCCTTGGTGATCATGGGTACTCCTTATGCCTGCCGCGACCGCGGCCCGCAGGTCCGGCCGCCAGCCGCACC
>CAYSHQ010000415.1:0-2476 GCA_964430835.1 uncultured Lentisphaerales bacterium | reverse complement strand
CCGTGCAGGTGGTCGAGGGGACGGCCGTGCTGACCATCGGTGGCCAGCGGGTCGAAGCACGCGTCGGCGAGCTGGTGATCATGCCGGCCAATGTGCCGCACGACGTGCGCGCCGAAACACGCTTCAAGATGCTGCTGATCATGATCCGGTAGGCGGCGCGCTTCACGGTGTTGGGGGCCAACGGGCGGCTCAAAAAAACGGAAGCGCTTCCGTTTTTTCCTGCGCGGCAACGCGCTTGCCTGTCACCGACCGGCGGCTACGGCGGGTCCGGCGGCCCCGCCATACCCCAAACCTAGCACCTCACACCTACCACCTCTCCCCGGCGCGCCCCGCCCGTGGCCGTGAGGCGGCGGTGTGGCGTTGCCCTTTGCGCGCCAGGAAGGCTTCGACCTCCTGAATGTTGAGATCCGCCGGCGTCAACCCCGCCAGCTTGATGCGCTCTTCCGCAATGGTGAAGTTCGTGGTCTGCTCAAAATCGTGTGAATCGGTCCCCACCACCAGCGGGATACCGTGCTCCGCGGCAAAGCGCAGCATGCGGACTTCGGCCGTCTCCGGGGTGTTGGCGTTGGAGTTCAGTTCCAGGGTTACGCCGCGTGCCGCCACCCACCGCAGCAGGCTATCCACCGTCTCATCCGAGACCAGGCGGCCGGTCAGATCGGCAATGCGGCGGAAGGGGTGCGACAGAACGTCAATCTCGGGCTTGTCGAGGAGCCTGTCCATGTAGTCCAGCCAGGCCTTCTCGCGTGCCTTGTTCCCCTCAATCTTCTCGATCCAGGGCATGAAATGAGTGCCGCAGAGGATGACGTCGAAGAGCTCGGTGAATTGCGGATCGTGGGTCAGGCGGCCATCGCACATCATATCGGTCTCAATGCCGAAGAAGATGTTGGGGTTGTTCAGGGCGCGAATCGTTTGCATCTCGGTCTGGAGGCGCGCATTGCCGGTCTCCCGGGCACGGTCAAACCACTGGGGATCCTCCATGAACTGCCCTTGCCAGATCACTTCCCAGCTGAGCTCCGGGGTGTTCTGAAAGTAGTGGATAAAGCCGTGATTGGTGATGACGGCCCGGCGCATCTTCTCCCCCAGTACCCCGGCATAGTACGCCGGCGTCAGTTCCGCCGGGCAACATGAATCGACGTAGGTGTGACAGTGGAAATTCGTCCAGGAGTGCATAGCTTGCTCCGGCCTGTAGTGCGGGTACTGCGATGGTTAGGGGCGGCGGCGGAAGGGATGAAAGATAGGGCGGGCGTGTCCGTCTTTCAAGCAGAAGTTGAGTCTGGCTCTGCGCCATCCTTCCAGGCATCCTTCCCGCCAATCTTCCACCTCCCGCAGTTTGGGGTAGCCTCGCCCTAGCGTCTGCCGCTACCATAGGGCCGCGATGCAGGAGCTATCTTCCAGGAATACGACGGTGACGCCAGCCGGACGGCCCGATTGGATCAGGCCGGCTCGTTCGGCGACCGCATTCTGGTTGCCGTCCATGGCCGTGTTGGTGCTGACGTTGCTGCTTCTTATGCTGTGGCCGCACGACTGGCGGCGCGTGCCGAAACGCGCCACCTTGCCAGAGGCGACCGCTTCGTACGTACTCCTGGATGGGAGCACGCCGGGTGTGTCGGGCAACCCGTTGGGCAACCCCTGGCCCGGCCCGCGGGGCACGGCGCTGCCGGAACGCGATCCGGTGGTGGTGCGCACGCTGCCGTCGCCGGAGTACACGGGGGCGCGCGCCATGGCCCCCTGGGTGCCGGCCGCCGTGCGCATGCCCTCGAATGCCATGCCCAACCTGGCGATGCGTCCGGTGGCAGAGGTGCTGACTGGCGTGGCGCGGGTAACGAATCGCCTGGCGGTAACCCTCTCGCCGCAACTGCAGCGCAGCGCGTTCCAGTTCGAGCTGCCGCCCGGCGTGGCCACCACCCTGTCGGCCGTGGTCCGGTTTTATCTGGAGCTGGATGACAAGGGCGCCGTGCAGCACCTGCTGGCGGAGCCGAGTGATAATCCGGCCAGTAGCCGATTGCTGGAAACATCCCTTGGCCGCGGCCATGGTACCAACGCCGCCCGCGGCTACCTCGAGGTGAGTTGGGGGCGGTAAGCGCGACCAAGGTTGCGCACTCCAAACCGGTCTCACAAGCTCTCTGCAGCGCGGCGGGTTTGGACTGCGGCGGCTTGCCGCCGCTTTTCTCCGCCGCGGCTGGCCGCGGCGCCGCTCGCGATTCTTTCACGGTCCCTGTCGCCGGTCATCCCCGGCCGTGTATTCTTCCCCGGGCGTGGCAAGCCCCGCCCGCCAAAGCGCGACCAAGGTCGCGCACTCCAAACCGGTCTCACAAGCTCTCTGCAGCGCGGCGGGTTTGGACTGCGGCGGCTTGCCGCCGCTTTTCTCCGCCGCGGCTGGCCGCGGCGCCGCTCGCGATTCTTTCACGGTCCCTGTCGCCGGTCATCCCCGGCCGTGTATTCTTCCCCGGGCGTGGCAAGCCCCGCCCGCCAAAGC
>CAYSHQ010000414.1:0-2486 GCA_964430835.1 uncultured Lentisphaerales bacterium | reverse complement strand
ATGGCGCGCGCCTTCTCGGAGTTGGCGGCAATCTCGCCGATCGTGGCGCTCATCTGCTCGGTCGCGCTGGCCACCGAGGAGAGGTTGGTCGAGGCCTGCTCCATGCTGGCCGCCACGGAGGTGGTGTTGGCACTGGCTTCTTCGGACGCCGCCGCCACGGTGGTGGTCTTGTGCGAGAGCGTCTGTACGCTTTGCGCCGTCTGGCTGCTGATATCGGATAACGCCGTGGCCGAAGAGGCGACGGTCTGGGCATTGCCCGCGATGCGGCCGATGACACCCTGCAGCTTGCTGACGAACCGGTTGAAGTAGAGCGCCATTTCGCCGGTTTCATCTTTGCTGGTGGCCTGCAGCCGCTTGGTCAGGTCGCCTTCGCCTTCGGAAATATCCTTGAGCCCCGCGATGACCTCTCGGATCGGTCGCACCAGCGATTGGCCAAAGCCGAAGGCCGCCAGGCTGACCAGCAGCGCCACGCCGAGCGCCATGATGATGCTGGTCGTCACCAAACGGCGTACGTCCATGACTTCTTCTTGCACCACATCCATGACGACGATCCAGTTCCACGCCTCGTGAAAACGGAAGAAAGCCAGATGGGTGACGCCGTTTTGCTGGTAGCGAAGCTCCCCGGATTTTTTCTGCAGGATGTCGCGGATGTACGTCTCGCGGCCCAAATTCTGGCCTTCCTGCGAGGGGTGGCCGACGAGTTCACCGTCAGGGCGCAGGAAGTAGACATGGCCGCTTTGGCCGATACGCACGCCTTGGCTCAGATCCCGCGCGCCGTTGGCGGCTCGCGGGCCCATCAGGCGCGTCCGGATGGCTTCCTGATACTTGCTGGCGGCAAAGAGCTTGCTGGTCTGTCTGACGTCTTTTTCCAGCGCTTGTCCAGTCCGGTCCAATTCGCTGATGTTGGCGAGCTGGCCCTGCGTAAACTTGAGGAAAACCGCCTCGTACTGCCCGATGGTGCCTGGGAGCTTGCCGCTCCAGATGGCCGCGCCTTTCAGCTCGGCCATGGTCTCCTTCCATTTGGCAATACTGGCTTCATCCTCCTTCAGCGAGAAACTCTTCTCCAGCTCGCGTGCTTGCAGCAACAGCACGATCTCCTTGCCGATTTCCGCTTCCTGCACCAGCAAGGCGTGCGCTTCCAAGATCTGCCAGACCAAGCCGGCCATGTTTTGCATGTCCGCAGTGACTACCTTCCCTAATTCTGTGCGCAGGTTGCGTACGCTGACGACGGTCAGCAGCCCCACGGGGAGCAGGGAGAGGGTCAGTACGAGCAGAATGATCTTGGAGCGGAGCTGGAGATTCATGGGAGCTTTCTCCTGTTACTCTACCAATAAGCCGGCTTTCACGATAAAGGTCTTCCCCGCGCCGGACTGGAAGTATTTCAGGTAGGTCTGGGTGGCACCGGTCGGCACGCCCTTGGTGGCCAGATAGAACGATTGGGCGATGGCGTACCCTTCTTCGCCGGCCTTCTTGCCGTCAACCTTCAGCACCTTGAACTCCGCATGGGTATTGACGGCCCCATAGGAGATAAAGGAAATGGCGCGTTTCCCCTTGGCTTCTTCCAGCACCTTGCCGGCCGTCTCGGTGATGAGGGCATTGGGTGCGTACGTTGCCGCACCACCCAGCGCGATCTTGGTGAAGTTCACGTTACAGGCGGTCTTGGTATGCGGAATCACGACCTGAATGGCGCCCGGCTCATCGCCCAGTTCTTTCCAGTCCTTGATTTCGCCAGCAAAGACCTTTTTAACCTGTGCCATGGTGAGATCTGCCACCTTGCTGTTGGCTGGCACAAAGATGGCAATGTGATCCTTGGCGATGAGCGTTTCGACCAGGTCGCCCCCTTGCGCCTTCTCGGCGAGCGTCAGCTTGCGGGCCAATCCGCCCACGTTGCAACTGCCGGCGACCAGGGCTGGCACGGCATCCTGCGTCTTGCGGTCCCTGGCTTCCACCTTGATGCCAGTCTCCTTGGTAAAGGCCTCGGCCGTCTCTTTGACAAACGCCCAATAGACCTGCGATGACCCGTCGTATTGGATACTCTCCTCTGCGCCAAACGCGAACGCGGTGAGCAGGCACAAGCCTGCGGCTACGACATTTGCGTGCATCCGACGTTGCATACCCTGTGTTTTCGTGGTGGTCATCTATGTCCCCTTGCTGGCCGCCAAAATTAGGCAGCTTGTTTGTTGGTTTGTACTACACTTTAAACTGCCCGACGAGCCCTTTGAGTTGCTCTGACAGCCGCGACAGCTCGGCGGCACTGGCCTGCACCTGCTCGCCACCGGTGCGGATTTCGTCCGCCGCGGCGTTCACGCCCGCCAGATCCTGCGCCATGGACTTCGCTACCGCAGCGGTCTGGGCCACGCGCTCGTTGGCCTCGTGTACGCCGGACGAGGCTTGGGCAATGTTCCCCGCCACATCCTTGGTGACCGTGGCTTGCTCCTCAATGGCCGTGGCGATGCCGGTGACGATCTGGCCGACTTCGGCAATCA
>CAYSHQ010000413.1:0-2502 GCA_964430835.1 uncultured Lentisphaerales bacterium | reverse complement strand
TCGCAGTCAGGCTTGCCTAGGGTTACTCAGCCTGCTGTCAAAAACCCGGTGATCGTCAATGTGCGCAATATGTACCGGGGGCTGTACCGGCTGGATGAACTGGCCGCCGAATCGGCGGGTTTGCAAGATGCGCTGGATGCGGCCGTCGCAGGCGTATCAGCCACCGTCTCGGTTGAGTCGTTGAGCGTGCAGGCCATGGCGTTTGAAGGTCAGGTGCAACCGTACACCGCGACAGGTTCCAAGACGGATGAAGCGCGTCGTAAGCTAGCCAACCTGCAGCAGGATCTGCTGGTGGTCAGCAATCTGGTAAAAGAGATTCAGAAGATCAGGATCCAGAATGACCTGGCTGCGGCCGCAGTAGCCGAACAAAAGCGTCTGGAGGCAGAGCGTAGCGCAAAAGAAACGGCGCGTATGCTGAAAGTTGCCGATGAGATTGCCAAGATTACGAGTCGCGAAAGCGAAATTAAGGAGTTATTACGCAAGCATAGATATGCGGATGCGCGCCGCAAGCTCGGCACCGTGGAGATGTTGCTGTCGGAAGAAGAAAGTCGGAAAGCGTTTGAACTGGCCACGCAGCGTATCAATCGGCTGGAGGCGTTGCAGGAGTTCTTCATTGAGCAATTGACGGGGTTTACGCTGCCTGCCGGGAAGATCGAATCCGCAAGCAAGAGCGGGCTATCCGTGCGCGTCCAGGGGGCGCTCAAGGAGGTTCCTTGGGATGACAAGAGCATGGTGCGATTCATGCGGCAAGTATTGATGAGCGAAGAAGGTTCCCGCAAGCTCAAGTTGCGTCAACATGTACAGGCGCTGATTAACGCCTCCTTGTATTGTCGGGTCTTTATCCTGCCCGAGAAGCATGTGCAGGAGTTGGTGGAAAAGATGGTTGAGAAGGCTTTGATCCTGCTGCCGGATTGCCGGTCGGAGGTCGAGCAGTTCCTGCCTGATTTTGTGAAGCCGGAGGGCGAGAAACCGGCGGCGAGCAAGTCGGGGGAATGATCCTTCCGGCGGTGTGGCTGGGGGCACGTCAGGCCTGCGGAGGGCCATCCGGGTCCAGCAGCAGGCGCACCTGCTTGAGTCGTGTGGCGCCAAAATGCAGGCGCAGGCGGGTTTCGATGCCGCGCAGGTGTGTCCGCTGAATCTCGAAGAGGCGCGTATTGCTCGAGACATAGAGATAGAGCACGCCGCGTTCCCATTTGCCGGGCCGCAGGACGCTGGTCAGTTCCGGGGGTACGGCCTGTGCCCACAGCTGTTCGATCTCTTCGCGCCACAGTTCTTGATTGGGCAGTCGCAATTTCTGGATGGCATGTTCCACCAGCGTGCGCATCAGGGTTGCGTCGCGGCGGCGTGCGGGGTGATCGGCATCCTCCGGGATCTGCGGCGGCGTCATCAGGTCCAGTGGTTGCTCCTCTGCGGCGAAGGAGGCGTGGGGCCTGCGATCCATGGCAGGCGGGGTGGCGCGGTGCGCGGTGGGCGCAGGCTGGTTGCGCAGGGGCGCAGGCCCGGATGGGCGGGGTGCCAACGGTGTGCCCGGCACGGACGTCCGGTTCTGGAGTTTGCGTTCAACCATGCGAAAAGTGTAGCATACAACCTTTCGGAGAAGAAGAAGAACGACGTCAACAGGGGAGCGTACGCACATGCAGCAAGGAAACATGGTGATCGCCCAGAGCGGCGGCCCGTCCATGGTGATCAATCAGAGTTTGGTGGGTGCCGTCTTGACGGCGTGGGAACAGCCGGCGATCGGCTGTATCTATGGGGCCCGGCATGGCATCAAGGGGATTATGCAGGAGCAGTTCCTGGATCTGCGCCGGGAGAGTCGCGCCACGCTGGAGGCTGTTGCACGGACCCCGTCCTCCGCGCTGGGCTCGGCGCGTCACAAGCCCTCTGCGGCAGATTGCGCGAACATCTTTCAGGTTTTGCGTGCGCGGGACGTGCGCTACTTTTTTTACATTGGAGGGAATGATTCCGCCGAGACGGTACACATCATCAATCAGGAAGCGCGTCGGGCCCGGTACGGGATCAACTGCTTCCACATCCCTAAGACCATTGACAACGACCTGCGCGAGAATGACCATACGCCGGGGTTCGGCAGTGCCGCCCGGTTTGTGGCGAGTGCGTTTATTGGCGATGACCTGGACAACCGCGCCTTGGGCGGCGTGAAGATCAATATCGTGATGGGGCGCCATGCCGGCTTCTTGACGGCCGCCGCCGCTTTGGCCCGCACCGCGCCGGACGATGGCCCGCATCTGATCTATCTGCCGGAACGCCCGTTCCTGCTCGACCGCTTTACGGCGGATGTGCAGCGGGTCATGCAGCGGTTCGGACGCTGTGTGGTGGCAGTCTCGGAGGGGATTGCCGATGCGGATGGCACCCTGATCGCCGCAAAGTTCATCCAAGAGACGGATGCGCATGGCAACAAGCAGCTCAGTGGCAGTGGTGCGCTGGGGGACCTGCTGGCGGGGGTGTTGCGGGAACGCGCCCGTATCACGCGGGTCCGCGCGGACA
>CAYSHQ010000412.1:2239-2504 GCA_964430835.1 uncultured Lentisphaerales bacterium | reverse complement strand
GGATGCGGCTGGGGACTCAGAGAAGAACGAACCATAGGTTTTGCATTGGTCGCGCCGACAGGCCTTGTCGGCGCGAAGCGAAGTTGGCGCAACGGTAGAACGGGGGAGAGCATGTCACTCGGAGAGACTTTTCGGCTGGCGCGTGAGAAGCGGGCGTTGACGATCTCACAGGTGGCCGAAGCCACGCGCATGATGTCCCAGATCGTTGAGGATCTGGAACGGGAGGACTTCCGCCGGATTGCGGCGCCGATTTACGGCCGGGGGT
>CAYSHQ010000412.1:0-2229 GCA_964430835.1 uncultured Lentisphaerales bacterium | reverse complement strand
GCTGGAGGCCGAGCCGCTGATCCGGGAGTTCATGGAGATCTATGCCGGGACGCGTACGCCGCAGGTGGCGCAACGGGTCGTGTCCACCGTGCCGGCGGTCGAGCCACTGGATGCCGTACAACCGGTGTCGGCTGCGCCGGAATCGTCCGGGGAAACGACGGCTGGCGTGCCGCCGCAGCCCTCCCCCGCGCCGACCGGGCTCGCCACCCCGGCGCCGACTGGCGAACCGGATCTCTTCTCTCTGGCCGCGGTGCGTTCCGAGGCTGTGCGTTCTGTGGCGGATCCCGCCCAGGCCGGCGATACGGTGCCGTCACGGGTCCGTCCGGCGGCCGGACGATTCTCCTCTGCATCGGACGACGGCGCCTCTACCAGACCCGAGCTTCCCAGATTCTGCCCACCGGGTGCAAAGGATGTGACGCCGGCCTGGTATGCTGGCGTGCTCGCCTGGCGTCCTTCGCGTGGCCAGGTGCGGGTGGGCGGGGGCGTGGCGCTGCTGGTGGTGGTGGTACTGCTGGGGGTGCGCGGGTGCAAGAAGCGTCCGGCGTCGCCCCGTGCGGCGCGCGCTCCGGTGTCCGTGGAACGCGTGCTGCTACCGGTAGCTCCGTACTTTGACTAACCGCCGGTGGTCGCGTGGAACCTATGACAACATCCCCCCTCTCCATTGGTTTTATCAGTCTCGGTTGTGCGAAGAACCTGGTGGATTCGCAGGTTATGGCGGGTGTACTGCTCGCCGAGAACCTGCAACTGGCCCCTTCGCCGGAAGAGGCGGACATCATCCTGATCAATACCTGCGCGTTCATCGAGGATGCCCGTACCGAGGCCGCTGAGGCCATTCTGCGGGCCTGCCGACACAAAGCGGCAGGGGGGTGCCGCGCCGTGATTGTGGCCGGTTGCCTGCCGCAGCGCTATCGCGACCGCGTGGCGCAGACCTTCCCGGATGTGGACGCCTTTTTGGGGGTGGATGAATTGGACCGGGTCGGCACGATTGCACGGCAGGTGGCGGCCGGACGCCGCCGTCTGGAGGTCGGAGACGGGAAGGCTCCCACACGGCTCTTTGCTTCGCCGCATCCGGGGTTGCGCTTCAGCGGTGGACCCTTTGCTTACCTGAAGGTGGCCGAAGGGTGCAATCATACCTGTGCTTTCTGCGCCATTCCCGGTATTCGCGGTCGCTACCGTTCCCGGCCGCAGGCGGAATTGGTAGCCGAAGCCGGGGCGTTGTTGACGTCCGGGGTGCGCGAACTGAACCTGATTTCTCAGGATACGACGAGTTATGGCAGAGACCGGCGGACGTCCAGTGGGGGCGAAACGCTTCCCGCGCTGCTGCGCGCGTTGGATGCACGGGACGGCGCGTTCTGGATCCGTGTGCTCTACGGCTATCCTTCGCGGGTCTCAGATGCCCTGCTGGAGGCGATGGCCGGCGCGCGGCACGTGTGTGCCTATCTGGACCTGCCGATCCAGCATAGTCACCCGGAGGTGCTACGGGCCATGCAGCGGGCGGATGCGGTGCGTGCGGTGACGGAGCTGCCGCAGCGTCTGCGTCGCGCGGTGCCGGGGATGGTGCTGCGCACCACCTGCCTCGTGGGGTTCCCGGGCGAGACCGAAGCGCATTTTCAGCATCTGATGGACTATGTTGCGGCCGCGAAGTTTGATCATTTGGGGGTTTTTGCTTTTTCGCCGGAGGAGGGGACTGCGGCGTTCGGCCGCGCGGATACGCCGCCGACGGAGGTGGCTGCGGAGCGCCGGGATCGGCTGCTGCGCCTGCAGAAACAGGTGGTGGAGGAGCGCCGGCGGGCCCTGGTCGGGACACGGGCCGAGGCGCTGTTGCTGCAACCGGTGCGCGGCGATGGGCGCAAAGGGAAGGGCGATGTTATCTGGCTGGCGCGCCTCGCGCGCCAGGCGCCGGAGGTGGATGGGTGCACGCATGTCAAGGGCGTGCCCGACAAGGCCCGCCCTGGGGATTTTCTGGAGGTACGCCTGACCGGCGGACGCGGCTATGACCTGGCGGCGACGGCGGTTGTGTAGCGCGTATATGTGGCAGAGGTTGGGCGAGCGATGGGCGTTTGCGAGTGAGTGTGTGGGTGAGTGGGTGAGTGAGTGGGTGAGTGAGTGGGTGAGTGAGTGAGTGGGTGAGTGGGTGAGTGAGTGAGTGGGTGGTGGGTGGTAATCGGAAAGGGAGGTGTGGGTATGGATAGTGGTACGGTAGATTTTCTTTTTTGGGTCGCGATTGCA
>CAYSHQ010000411.1:0-2505 GCA_964430835.1 uncultured Lentisphaerales bacterium | reverse complement strand
GCGGCCTGGACCAATCAGTTTACGGTTTCGGCTGCCAACCAAACGATCACGGCGTTAACCGTCTTCGCGGTGAATGCCTTGCCGGTCGTCCTCGTCTATCTTTTCGGCTGGCACGTCGGGTTGCGCCGCAGTCAGTTACAGTCCTAGGATCGGGGTGGTTGCTCGCCTTTTTGTTGCTGCAGGGTAAGGAGTCGCGATGGCGAACGTCAGCATTGAACGCGTCAAGAAGGTCTATCCAGGTAACGTCACGGCGGTGCATGAATTCAGTTTGCAGATCGCCGATGGGGAGTTCGTGGTGCTGGTGGGCCCTTCGGGGTGCGGCAAGTCCACGATGCTGCGCATGGTGGCCGGGTTGGAGGAGATCAGTGCGGGCGTGGTTCGCATTGGCGAGCGTGTGGTGAATGACGTTCCACCCAAGGATCGTGACATTGCCATGGTGTTCCAGAACTACGCGCTCTATCCGCACATGACCGTGCGGGAGAACATGGCTTTTGGCCTGAAGTTGCGAGGCATGCCCCGGCAGGAGATCGCGACGCGTGTGGACGAGGCCGCCGGGATTCTGGGCTTATCCGAGTTGCTGGAGCGGCGGCCCAAGGCGCTCTCGGGCGGTCAACGGCAGCGCGTGGCGCTGGGTCGTGCGATTGTACGCAAGCCGGCAGTCTTCCTCTTTGACGAGCCGCTCTCCAACCTCGATGCCAAGATGCGGGTGCAGATGCGCGTCGAAATCAGCCAGCTGCATCAGCGGCTGGGTGTGACCATGATCTATGTGACGCACGACCAGGTGGAAGCCATGACCATGGGGCAGCGTATTGTGGTGATGAAGGATGGCCGGATTCAGCAGGTGGATGCGCCGTTGCGGTTATATGATCATCCCGCCAACCGGTTTGTGGCAGGTTTTATCGGCACGCCACCGATGAATATGCTGGAAGGCGTGCTGCGGGGCGAGGGGCGCACGTGGCGGTTCGAGGGCGCAGGGGTCAACCTGCCGATCCCGGCCGAAGGCTGCGAGGGGTTGGCCGCCTATGGCGATCGTGCGATGGTGATGGGATTGCGCCCCGAGGAGATCGGTGCGCCGATGATCGAGGCCGTGCCCGACGCGCCGCGCTTCCAGGCCCAGGTAGAAGTCGTCGAGCAGATGGGGTCGGAATCGTACGTCTATTTGCGCGTCGGGGGTGCCAAGCTGGTCTGCCGCATGGATGCGCACCGCCTGCTGCGTGTGGGCGACACCATTACGCCCGCCGTGGGCATGTCCCGCGCACGGTTTTTCGATCCGCAGAGCGGCCTGCGCGTAGGGCGTTACTAACGCGGGATGCTCACCATGCGCGGTGTGCTTCCGCCTGATGTGAATGATGAATCCTCGGCTTACGCCTATTTTGGCATCGAGAACGGGAATACGATTGGTGCCATTGCGGTCTGACCCCGACGTTGCCGGAACGTCCGTGCTGTCATGCCAGTTTCTTTGCGGAACAGGCGGGAGAAGTAGTCGGCATCGTGGAATCCGCACTGATAGGCGATGGTTTTCACAGGTAGCTCGCTGTCGAGCAGCAGCTCCTTGGCCCGGTTGAGGCGGCGATCCATTATATAGCGCCAGGGGGTCACACCGCAGAGGCGGCGGAAGGCACGCAGGAACGCGAATCGCGTCATGCCGGCATTTTGGGCCATAGCGGCCAGATCCATCGGCTCGCCTTGCACCGCGTCCAGCAAGGCCCGGGTGGTGTCGGGGGACGGCGCCGACGCGATGGTCTTGTGCAAGGCGGCAAATAGCTGTGGCAGGACTACGGCGGCGTCCAGGGCGCTATGCAGCGCCTGATGCCGGATGATGTTCAGGATGGTGCGGTAGCTATGCAGTACGGCCGGTTGTCGGCCGATGGCGCGCACCGGCCGTTCGAGCGTGAACCCGGCAAACCGGCTCCAGCGCGGCAGTTGATCGCCGCGCAGGTGCATCCACCAGATATCCCAGCCAATGCGGTTGTCGGCGCGATAGGCGTGCGGCATACCGGCAGGCGCCAGGAAAATGTCGTCCGCTCCAATCGGGAAAGTGCGTGGACCGGCCTCGAAGGTCCCCTGACCGCCGATGCAGTAGATCAGGATGTCATCCGGTAGACAGCGCGTGGGACAAAAGTGCCGACTGGTGTTCCAGTGGCCAATACTTTCCACCCAGGCACCCAACTGGCCCAGTCCGGGCGCTGGGAGGGCCAGATAGGACCGGCATTGCGTATCCGGCAACTTCTTCATGAGCAATATAATCCAGTTAATTGGGCCCCCTGTCCAGTTCAATTCGGTCGCAAACAACCTATGCTTACTGGCATTATCAGGTTGTTCAGGGCGTTGTTATTATACGGCATGGCATGCAATAATCTCTTGTTAAGGAGGAGTCATGGACGCAGCAGACATCACGGGTATGTTGGAGAAGGGGCGCACAATCAATACCGGGCACGGCGGGCGCGCGGCGGGGATGACGCTGCGGGACCGCTATCGCCGGACCATGCACTTCCAGCGCGTGGA
>CAYSHQ010000410.1:0-2518 GCA_964430835.1 uncultured Lentisphaerales bacterium | reverse complement strand
TACGGCCGCTGCTACGTGGTCTATGGCGGCATCATGCTTGCCGCAGCGGTGCTGATGTATGTACTGGTCGACGGGCTGGGTATGCCGCCGACGGTCGCCAACTGTCTGAGCGTGGTCCTCACGACCGTGGTCAGCTACCTTGCCCACCGGGGTTTCTCGTTCAAAGCGCAAGCCTAGTAGGGGGTTGCCAGCGTTCGCTGGTTTTGCCAGACCGTAAACGCGGGATACGCATGCGCATAAAGCGCCGCCTTACCTTTGCTGACGAACGGTGGGACCACAACCGCCTGGGCTGGGATCGTCGCGCACTTGACGAAGCCATGACTGGCCAAATACGCTTCTTCCGCTTTTGTAAGGGGCAATAACGCGTCCAACCCATTGGTCTCGTCATTGGCGAGGAGGTAATCCATGCTTTCTAAGAGCGCCGCTTTATTGGGCTCGAGAATAACCTTGGCCTTTAGTGGCAGGAAAGAGAAGAGTTTCCACCCGCATTCGCGCCCATGGAAATAGGGTTGCCAGGAAAACAGATAGACCCGTTTCGGCCCCACGCCAATGGTCTGTCGGATGGCGGCGCGGAAGCGATCGGATTCGTCGCTCCGTCCCCAGCCGGCCAATAGATTGATGGCTAGAACTCCTGCCAGGCCGAAGGTTGCGGCTGCGCTGTAATAACCATACAGCGCGCGGCGGAAGCCGGCGTGCGCACGGATCGGGCTGCTTTCCGAAAGTGCCTTCATGGCGATGGCCGCTAGCCATACCGCCCCGGGGAGCAGGTATACAATCCGCTGCGCATACATGTTCGTCGCAAGCATGATCACCAGCTGGGCCGCTAAAACGCCACACACGATTCGGTTCGTGCGCAACGCCCATAAGAAGCCCAGGCCGGACAACGTCCAGAGGAAGGGCGAACGCACCGCCAGCATCAGAAACGTCCGTGCGTTGCCATAAAACAGCTGGAGGCCGCACCACAGGCGGTGCCATGCGTCGGTGGCGGGTTGTAACGATGACTGTATATTGGTCAGATCAGGATGATGGATTAATATATTCCACAACGACCCTAAATCGCGATAGAACGGAAGCACCAGAAATAGCAGTACGCCAAGCAGGAATCCTGTGCTGACCGAACCTGCCACGAGCACAAACGTCGGCCATCTCCATTTCTCCCGCGTGGCAAGCAACCACGCTTCCGCGATCAGAATGGGCCAGCTGAAAACGGCCGCGAACCAGTACAGAACATGGAAGGCCAGCACACCGCCTAGCAGGCCGAACTGAAGATATTGGCGTCGGCGCGGTTGTCCCTCCAGGCGCAGGATCCAGAGCAGGCAGAGAAAGACAATGCCAAGTAGCCAAAGATCGGGACGGTAGAAATGCGCGATCCGCGAAATGTGGCATTCCGTTGCAAAAAGGAACGCCCCCAGGCAGGCGATCCATGGGGGAAAGCCTTTCTTAACCAGCCAGAGGCAGCCGAGCAGGGCGGCGCAGGCCAGGCCGGCGATTGAATAGAGCCGATGTGTGATAAATGTGCCCGTGGCCCGGTAGAGCAATTCGGTGACCGCCCCGCCAATGTAGGTCGGGAAGAGCGCGGGTTGAAGTTTGTCCACGGTTGAACAAGGGCTCAAGATGATGGACCAGTCCGTGTGGCGCTCGAAGAGCGCGCACCGACCCCACTCCATCAGATTGACCTCGTCCCCCCACGGTGTCGGATAGACCCGCACGGTCGTGATATGGCAAAGGCAGACGATGAGCAGTGCCAGGCTAAACCACAAAACGGGTAGAAATGTGCTTGTTCGGTTGCTGTTCATACAGTCTTCCTACTGGGGCGAGTAACGAGCTAACGGCGGCAGTTGTGCGCGCGGTATTGGACTGCCGCCAAGCTCCCGCTCATCCCGGTAACACCACTACGTCAACTTGAATATCCCGAACCCGATCCCCGGGACGGTCAGCGTCTCGCCCTTCACCGTGGCGGTGCCAAGCAACCGTTTGGCGTGCTGCAGTTGGGGGAGTGTTACCGTGACTTCGGCCTCGCCGGGGTTGACGGCGATGGCGAAGCGCCCCTTGGCGTCGGAACGCTGATACACAAACGGACAGCGCCCACCGTTGGCATAGAGCGGCGCAAAGTCGCCGTCATTGCCCAAGGCCGCATGCCGGGCGCGCAGGGCGAGCAGTGTGCGCGTGAAGTGCAGCAGGGAATCCTTGGCGCGCTCCTGCGCAGCAACCGTCGGCGCATCGGCGGCGGGATCGACCGGCAGGTAGAGGGCCTTGCTCTGCGCCGTGGAGAAACCGAGGTTCGGCTTGCTGTCATCCCACTGCATGGGCGTACGACAGGGGGCCCGCCACATGGACCCTTCCTTCTCCGTGATGCCAGTCACATTCCGCATGCCGATCTCATCGCCGTAGTACACGAACGGCACGCCAGGCATGGTCAGCAGCATGGCGTAGAGGACGCGCAGTTCACCGGCATCGCGGCCGTGGCTGGGACGGTAGAAGTCGTGATTACCGGTCGGCAGGGCGATGTAGCCGCGCC
>CAYSHQ010000409.1:0-2546 GCA_964430835.1 uncultured Lentisphaerales bacterium | reverse complement strand
GAGACCGATACCCAGCGCCAGCAACGCACCGCTGGCCAACAGACCGGCCGGCATCAGTCGCCGCAGCATCGGCACCGTGCGCTCTGATCGGGCTACTAACCACCCCATCCGGCACAGCACCAGCGCGGCATATACCAGCATGGAAATATAGGCACTTTGGGGAAACCCGGCCAAACACTGGCAGCCAAACACCGCAGCAAACCCCAGTAACCAGCGCAGTCGTTGTCGGACCGGCACTGTCATGGCACGCCCTTGACAGGACCTGCCGCCTGCAGCCGCCTGTTCCAGACAAAAAATCGCCAGGGGAAAGCACGCCACCGTTCCCAGCACGCTCAGATGACGAAGATGACATACCAGATAGCCGGACCAGGCAAAGGTAAAACCTGCCAGCATGGCTCCGGCACGCGAAGCCCCGATTTGTCGCGCCAACAGATAGGTTCCGCCGGCCGCTACACACAACAGGATGCCCAGCAGAACCCCTAATGCCAAGGCGGGTGGCAGGGTGCAAAAAAGCAGCAGCGACAACGGATCCGTTTGCAAGGGCATCCCCGTGAGAATGCGCGACGTCCACATCGGTGACTCCCCGGCACACAACAACCGTGCGGCCTCCACACGCAACGGCACTTCCCCGTCCAGCAGGTCTGAGACAAAGATGTCATCCGGCGCGGGCAGCGCATACCCCACTACCAGTGAGGCATACGGCGCGAGTACACACAATAGCAAGAGCCATAGCGCCCCACCCCGCACACGCCTCATCCACCGATATATGCGATCGATCATGATGCGCGCATTATGCCGCACCTCCCCCTGGAGGCGTCAACGAAATAGCGAGATTAGAAAATCCACGGAAAATGTTTGCACGTAAATACCAGTCACCGTATAGTCTTATTTGTTTGCGAGGTTCTTCGTGCTGGAACAAGCCCCAACCAATCAAGAGCTCGTCCGCGAGTTTATTAACGGGCACGTGTTACGCCATGCGGCGCACGGGCACGCATGGAACCTGCCGTTCCTGCACGTACCGGCGCTGGATTGGTTGCGCTACGACTTTGTCATGCTGGCGCTGGCCGTGCTGGTCAGTGTGGTTGTAGCCACGATTGCCGCCCGGCGGCACCGGCCGGTTCCCACTGGGATCGCCAATGTCTTCGAGGCCTATGTGATCTTCATCCGCGACGGGATCGCGGTGACGCATCTCGGGCCGCACGAAGGTCGGCAGATGACTTCGTATTTCTGCTCGCTCTTCCTCTTTATTTTGTCGCTGAACGCGTTGGGGTTGGTCCCCTGCTGTAGTGGTGCCACGGGTAATATCGGCGTAACGTGTGGGTTGGCATTGATGTTCCTGGTGCTATCGGTCGGCATGGCCATCTGGCGCCGCGGCCTGCTGGGCTTCCTCGGTTCCTTCGTCCCCCATGGCGCCCCCGCCCTGCTGTTGCCCGTGCTGATCCCGATTGAGGTTATTAGCCTGCTGGCGCGCGCCTTTGCGCTGATGGTTCGTCTCTTTGCCAACATGCTGGCCGGGCACATCATTGTCTTCGCCATGCTGGGAATCATTGTCACCTACGGCATGCTGTCGCTGGGGGCGTCGCTGATAGGGGCCGCGCCCGTGCTGGCCGTGGTAGTTGCCCTCTACCTGTTTGAAGTCTTTGTGGTGGTGTTCCAGGCGTATATTTTTACCCTGCTCTCCGCCATTTTCATGGGGCTGCTCCTGCACCCCGAGCATTGATCAACCGCACAGCAAAAGGAAAGAACCACATGGAACTCAGTCACCTTCCCATGGCCGCCGTCGGTGCCGGTCTGGCCGCTATTGGTGCCGGTATCGGCATCGGTCTGCTCTGGGGAAACGGCCTGCAAAGCATGGCCCGGCAGCCCGAGCTCATGCCTAAGATCCAGGTCAGCATGTTCATCGGTGCCGCCTTGGTCGAAGGCGTCGCGCTCTTCGCGCTGGTGATCTGCTTCATGCAGATGAAGTAAGGGCGTTGACAGGCAGCGACACGGCGCGCGGGCGGAGTGGCACCTGAGGCACCCGCGCGTCGGGTGTAGCCAGTGCCAGTCAACCAATGGATGCCAAGGACACGGATATGTCGGATGTAACAAACTCCTCCGCGACCGCGGAAGGTTCCGCACATAGCTGGCGGGACGCCATCGCGCCCACCAGCACAATCGATGTTTCCGGCCAGATGGTGCTGTTAACGTGGATCGCGTTCGTGGTCGCGGCCATCCTCTTGCACCGGCTGGCCTGGAAGCCGATTCTGCGCGCCCTCGACAAACGCGAACGTGAAATCCGCACCGCGCTCGAGGAAGCCGAGCAGGCCCACCAGCAAGCGGGCAATTCCGCCGCCGAGAGTCGCAAGATCATGGCCGAAGCCATGGAACGTGCGCGCGGCATAAGCGAGGAGGCCCGGCTCGCGGCGGAACGTGCGGCGGCACGCATTGAATCGGAAGCCCATGATAAGTCCCACCGGTTACTCGAAGCCGCCAACCAGGAAATCGCCACGGCCCAGCGCGCCGCCATTGAGGTTCACGTGCGTGTACTCGAAGGCACCACGCAA
>CAYSHQ010000408.1:0-2547 GCA_964430835.1 uncultured Lentisphaerales bacterium | reverse complement strand
TGCATGTGGAGCTGTCGTTGCTACGGGGGGATGGTCGGGCGCAGTTGCTGGCCACTACCTGCGATCTCGACCAGCCCGTGCATTCCGGCTATGTCCTGGCCCGTCCGGTCCTGGCGTTTGGTCAGGTACTGTTGGTTACGGCGCATGCCGACAAAGTCTTCCTGGCACAGCATCCACTGGGGATGGTCCGGTCTACGGCCCTGACGGGGGGCTTACTATCGTTGGCACTGGCGCTGTTGTTAGGGATGATGCTGCACCGCCGTGCGGAGTTGGAGCGTATGGTGCTTCGGCGCACCATGAGTCTGCATGAGAGCGAGAACCGGTATCGGATTCTGTTTGATGATTCGCCGGATGCCTATTTGTTGCTGGCCGATGGCCGGGTGGTGGATTGTAATCGGGCGGCTGAGGTATTGTTGTGTGGGCCGCGCGACCGTATCATCGGGATGACCCCGGACCAGTTCTCGCCGGAGTTTCAACCGGATGGAACGCCATCCGCCGAAGGGGCACGGCAACGGGTTGTGGAAGCCTTGCGCACGGGAAGGGTCGTTTTTGAATGGACACATCGCCGACTGGATGGCACGGATTTTCCAGCGGAATTGGCGGTTTCCGTGATGGAACTGGAGGGACGGCGGGTGCTGCTGGGTGCCATGCGGGACATCACGATTCGCAAGGAGGCGGTGCAGCGCCTGCGCGAGAGCGAGGCGTATCAGCGGATGCTGCTGGCGAATATCGATGCGGGTGTCGTGATTATTGATCCTGCAACACATCTGATTGAACAGGCGAATTGCAAGGCCGTGGCGCTTTTCGGCGGCACGGAGGATCAGCTCATCGGCCGTGTCTGTCACCGTTTTCTTTGTCCGGCGCAGTTGGGACAATGTCCGGTGGTCGATTGCGGGCAGGCAATCGAAAATGAGGAGCGGATTCTGCTGTGCGTAGACGGTTCCCGACTGCCGATCATGAAGTCCGTACGCCGCATTCAGGTCGAGGGGCAGGCCAAGCTGATTGAGACCTTTGTGGATATTACGGCGCGCAAACAGGCTGAGGCGCAACTGCAGGAGAGTCAAGCGCGATTGAGCCGGATCATCGAGGGGACGCATGTCGGCACCTGGGAGTGGAACGTACAGACCGGTGAGACCCGGTTTAATGAGCGCTGGGCGGAGATGGTCGGCTATACGCTGGCGCAACTCGCGCCGGTCAGCATTCAAACGTGGATGGACTTGGTGCAAGCGGATGACCTGAAGCGGGCCAACGAGAAGTTGCAGCAGGTGTTTAACCATAGCTGCGACTATTATGAGGCCGAGTGCCGCATGCGGCACCGGGAGGGCGGCTGGATTTGGGTGTTGGATCGCGGGAAAGTCATTGAATGGACGCCTGACGGCAAGCCACTCTGGATGGCGGGGACGCATACGGACATTACGGCGCGCAAGGAGGTGGAGGAGGCCTTGCTGGCCACCAACCGACAACTGGAGGAATCCACAGCCCAGGCCCGACAGTTGGCCGCGCAGGCCGAGCTGGCCAGTAGTTCCAAGAGCCTGTTTCTGGCGAACATGAGCCATGAGATCCGTACGCCGCTCAACGGTGTGATCGGCATGACGGGGTTGCTGCTGGAAACCGCGCTCTCGGAGGAGCAGCGGCGCTTCGCGGAGATCGGTAAGACCAGCGCGGAGGCGTTGCTGGGGTTGTTGAATGACATTCTGGACTATTCCAAGATGGAGGCGGGCAAGCTGCAGTTGGAACGGTTGGAGTTTGATCTGGAGGAATTGCTGGAGGATGTGCAAGCCTCGCTGGCGTTGCGGGCGCAGCAGAAGGGGGTGGCGCTGCTGTGCCAGATAGACCCACGCGTACCCCTGCAGGTGGCGGGGGACCCTGGCCGGATTCGGCAGATGGTCGTGAATCTCGCAGGGAACGCCATCAAGTTCACCGCTCAGGGTGAGGTGGTCATGCGTGTCTCGCTGGAATCGGAGTCTGCAGATGGGGTTATGCTGCGGCTGGCCGTGCGTGACACGGGGATTGGCATTGCCGCTGAGAAGCAGGCCTTGTTATTCCAGCAGTTCAGTCAGGTGGATGCGTCCACAACACGCAAGTTCGGCGGATCCGGGCTGGGGCTGGTCATCTGCAAGCAATTGGCGGAGATGATGGGCGGCCGGATAGGCGTGCTGAGCAAGGAGGGCGTGGGGTCGGAGTTCTGGGTGAGCGTGCGCCTGGACCGTCAAGTGGATGCGCCGGTGCCGGAAAAGCCGTTGCCCCCGCAGACGCAGGCGTGGCATGTGCTGGTGGTGGATGAAAACACCTCAGCCCGCGCCATTCTTTGCGCCTGGATCCAGGCGTGGGGCGTACGTGTCCTAGCCGTGGCGGATGCTTCGGCCGCGCAGGTGGTGCTCCAGCAGGCGGAGCGCGAGGGGCACCCCTTTACCTGTGTGCTGCTGGATGTGCCGTCGCCAGATATCGACGCGGTTGCGGTGATCCGTGCCTTGCGGGACGATGGTCGCCGCAGCGATCTACGGCTGGTGGCATGTGTCCCGTTGGGCTGTGCCGACGAGTTTCGGT
>CAYSHQ010000407.1:0-2550 GCA_964430835.1 uncultured Lentisphaerales bacterium | reverse complement strand
AAAGGTGTCAAAACGCGGGATGCTCGGGTGGGTGTGTCGCCATGATCGATCGCTAATGTCGTGGCGTGATGTCGGGTACCGACTGTGAGCAGCGCCAGCAGGGCCTGGAGGAGCCGTGAGCGCGGGGTGGTCAATTGCCAGTTGTCGTCGGGGTCAACAACCACTACGCTGCGACGCCCCAACTTGTCGAGGTGGCGGTAGAGGGCCGGTTTGGATATACCACAAAGCATGGATAAGTCCGCCGCCCCGGTGGAGGCTTTGGCCAGCGCTTGGACGATGGCGATACGCCGGGGATGCGTAAAGGCGGTGGTGGCCATAGTCTCATACTTTTAAAAGTATGAGACAAGGATAAATGGTTGGCTCTTGGGGGTTGCTCTGCCACCTAAGCTCCGGTTACGATGGCGGCATGTCGTTCGCTGCCCCCTGTAAGCCTTCCTCAAAGGCGCCGACGCGTCGCGCGGTTCAGCGTATCCTGCTGATTACGCCGCCGCTGTTGCAACCTAACACGCCGTACGCCGCCGCGCCGGTGCTGGCCGGTTATCTGCAGGCACAGGGGTTTCGCGTGACACAGGCCGATCTCTCGCTGGCCTTGTTGCTGCGCCTCTTCTCTGCGGATGGTTTGCGGCAGGTGGCCGCGGCGATCCGCGCGCGCCGCGTCACCCGCCACCCGCCCAGCGTGCGCCATTTTCTGCGGCAAGCCGAGCGCTATGCACAGACCGTGGAGGAGGTGGTCGCGTTCCTGCAGGGGCACGATCTCTCCGTGGCGGCGCGTATCCTCGCCGGTGGCTGGCTGCCGCGCGGGGCGCGTCTGCGGCAGGCGCTGGCTAACGGGCCCGGCACGCTGGCATGTCCGGTCGCGCGGCACGACGCCACCTCATCGTCCACGCCGACGTACGACTGGGCCCGCCACCTGGCCAGCCTCTACCTGGATGACTTGGCAGATGTGATTCGCGAAGGTTTGGATCCGCGCTTCGGCTTTGCGCGCTATGCCGAACAGTTGGCCGTGACGGCGCCGCGTTTCGAGCCGCTACAGCGTGCGCTGGCAGGGCGGCTGACACTGGTGGACCGGATGCTGGTGGATCTCACGACGGCGCTGGTGGCCGAAACGTCCCCCACGCTGGTGGGGTTGACGGTGCCATTCCCTGGCACGCTGTACGGCGCGTTGCGCATTGCGCGGCAGCTCCGTCAGCTCCGGCCGCGCACGCGCATTGCCCTGGGCGGCGGCTATGTGAATACCGAGCTGCGTGAGCTCGACGATCCGCGAGTCTTTGACTATGTGGATTATATCTGCCTGGATGATGGCGAGGAGCCGCTGCTGCGCCTGGCACAGACCTTGGCCGGTGCACGCGTGCCGCTGGTGCGCACGCTGGTGCGTCAGCGCGGGCGCGTGGTGCGCTGCGGCTTTGCCCCGCCGACGGGCACGCCCGCTGTCCGCACAAGCCCCCCGGCTGCGGCACTGCCGGATTTCGCCTCGCTGCCGCTGGAACGCTATCTCCCGATGGCGGAGTCTACCAATCCGATGCATCGCCTTTGGTCTGATCATCGCTGGTTGAAGTTGCCGCTGGCGCACGGCTGTTACTGGCACAAGTGCCGGTTCTGCGATACGGCGCTGGATTACATCGGCCGCTATGTGCCCCCGCGCGCAGCGGCCGTGGTGGCCACCATGCAGGAACTCCACCGCCGCACCGGGCTGGCCGGCTTTCATTTCACGGACGAAGCTCTGCCGCCGGCGCTGCTGTGGCAGCTCGCGGAGTCGCTGGTGGCGCAGCGCACCCGCTTTACCTGGTGGGGGAATATCCGCTTTGAGCGCGCGTTTACGCGTCCGCTGGCCCGGCAGTTGGCCCGCGCCGGCTGTGTGGCCGTCACCGGCGGGCTGGAGTGCGCGCATGACCGGCTATTGGCCCTGATGAATAAGGGGATTACGCAGCGCGACGCGGCGCGGAGCTGCAAGGCCTTTGCGGCAGCCGGGATCCATGTCCACACCTACCTGATGTACGGTTTTCCCACGCAGACGGTGCAGGAGACCGTGGATGGGTTGGAGTTCGTGCGGCAGCTCTTTGCCGCGGGGGTGGTGCAGTCCGCCTATTGGCATCGCTTTGCGCTCACCTGCCACAGTCCGATCGCGGCGGCGCCGGAGGCCTTTGGCATGCGCATCCGGCGGTCACGCCTGCTCCCCGGCCGAACCTTCGCCCGCAATGAGCTGGCGTATGAGATCCTGCCCGGGTTCGGCGCGGACGCGCAAGCATTGCAGATGCTCGGCCACGGTCTGCGGTTGGCCACCTACAACTACATGCTAGGGCAGGGGCTCGACGAGCCGCTGGCGCTCTGGTTTGCGGGCGACGTGCCCGAGCCGACCCTGCCGCTGGACTTGGTGGCACGGGCGTGACAACTCTGTTTTCCGTTGGGGTTGGTCGGTGTGCGAAATTTAGAGTCCCACCACATGGATGGTCTTACCATCCTGTGTGAGCGTTTGCCAGGTCAGCTTGGCCTCCCAGCTCACGGCCGGGTTGCAATCGAAGACCGCCAACCATCCTTCGGTCAGCCCCAGCC
>CAYSHQ010000406.1:0-2563 GCA_964430835.1 uncultured Lentisphaerales bacterium | reverse complement strand
CCAGAACAGTTTGGTGCCGTCGGCACTGACAATTTTTGTCGCCAATCCCAGTGGGTCGACTGAATTCACCGGGTCATTGGCGCAGAAGGCGAGAGTCCCCATGCCATCGAGTTCGCCGAGGATGCCGCGGTTGAGGTTCATGTCGGGGGAGGCAAATTCGCCGCGTTCGGGGAGGTAGATGCGGTTACGGAAGTAGTAGAAGCCGCCGTACTGGTCGTATTCGCGCCCTTGGAAGAGGTAGCGGTTCTCCACCAACTCGAAGGTGTTGGTGGAGCCCCATCGCACATTGCCCCAGGCATCGTAGTCGTATTGATTCACAACCGTGCCGCTTTCATCAACGATCTGCATGACCGTGCCGACCTGATCGGTGATGTAGTAGTAGAACTTGACGATCCCGTTGGTTACGTCCGCGAAACCGATGCGTTGATCCATACCGGGGAGGAGCCAGTAGGTACGGGTACGCTCGACCATACTGTCGTTATTGCTGTCCACGAATTCCGTAACCACGTTGGCGCCGTCGTACACATAGCGAGTGGTATTGGTGACAAGGTCGGCACGCAGGGTAGTCAGCACGCGGCGTCCGGCATGGTCGTACACATAGGTCCCGTGGCAGGGCGCACGGCCGCCCCACGACCACGCGGTCAGGCGGTTGCGCCCGTCGTAGTCCAGCGTTTGCTCGCGGCCCTGAATGGCACGTTTGATCAAGCGTCCACCGCCATCGCGTTGATCGCCGGGTGAGCGCCCCAAGGCACTGTTATAGAGGATGAACTCCAGCGCGCCGCGACAGGGGGCGGCGGGATCGCGCCCATTGCCATAGAAGTCGATGTCGAAGCCGGAACCAGCGACACCGCTGCAGACCGCGGGGCTGCTGTCGTTGGTAATGGCATAATCCGTGGCGTGCAACAGGGGGTTGGTATAGAGGCCATTTACCTCAATTGGAACCAACGAATTGGAGGGGTAATAGAGATTGTAGTCGCGGCTGGGCAGAAAGGCTCCGCTTTCGACGATGGGCGGCGTCCCGGGTGCCACCAGCAGGATGTTGTTGCGGATGGTAGTGGTGGTGCAATCGGCGATCTGCAAACATGGATCCGAGGCGGTGGAAGAGGCGCCGTAGTCGAACGTGTTGCCGATGATGGCAGCGTCGCGGCACTGAACCACGTTCACGCCGCCGGTGACGATACAGCTAGCGAGGGCCGGCCCGGTGACATTGGTATACAGCAGCGCCCCGCCTAAGATCAGGCCGCGCAGGAGCGTGTGATGCGGCGCTGCCACGGTGATGGCCCCGGTCACGGTCGCGCGCGCGCCGGGACGGCCCTGAACGATCAAGCGGTTGGCCGCCGTGGGGTGCAAATTAGTGGCGTGGATCAGGACAGCGGCGGGGTAGACGCCGGGTTCCAGCTGGATAATGGCCGGGGTGCTAAAGGTGTTCGTGCCGCGGTCCATGGCAATTGCCGCCAGTGCAGCCGCAATATTAGTATAGGGCATGCTGACGCCCACGCGGTAGACATCGCCAACAACCGGCACGGGGGGCACGAAGAAGAGCCCGCCGGAGACGCCGTTGATCGTGGTGCCGATGCGCTTGCCGCAGGCGTCATAGGCATACTCGGCGGAGAATGAACCATCCGAGCGCGTCTCCGACGCCAGCCGCCCCATGGCTTGGTAGGTATAAGTGTCTGTGACGCCGAGGTGGGCGAGATGCTTAGTCAGGACACGGCCGGTATCCGCGTCGCGGCCGAGGGAGACCGAGGCGCTTCCGGCGGCGATGCTGGCGAGTTCATAAGATCCGTTGTAGGTAAGCGAAATCGGCGAGAGGCCGGCGACGGTCAGGGTGCCGAGGGTTTCGTCGCTCAAGAGGTTGAGCGAGGCGGATTTTGTGATCCCCGCCACGGACAGCGACGAGCCATTCACATTGCCTGCGGCATTAATGGTTTCCCTCAAATGGGCGCCCCCGGGTAGGTCGCGCTGCATGGAATGGCCCAAGGCGTCATTGGTATGTTTGATGACCGCGGTACCGCCCAGCGCAGACGTGGTGTCGGTCTCCTGGGACAAGATACCCGAAGAGTCGTAATCGTAGTGATATTTGGCCGAACCGGACTGCGAGACATCGGTCAGTTTGCCTTCGCCATCGCGCGCGAAGGTAAACGTGGGCGAGGCGGAAGAATTGACAGGTAAGCCGCCGGTCAAGGTCACGGTCCAAGTGCCGCCCCAGGCCTCGGCCGTCAGTTGGCTATCTGGCGACCAACTGAGGAAGGACGTATTTGCGGCGGTGCGGCTCTTGAAACTGGCCATACGGCCCACATCGTCGCGCCCGAAGGTTTCGTCGCAGAGCACGCTGCCGGCGGCATTGCGGATGGTACGGTTGGTGATGGCCCCATTGGCATCCCGCTGAATGTGCTCGGTCCGGTAGGTTGAGCCGTTGATCTTGATCTCGCGGGTGGGTTCCCCAAGTATCATCACTGAACCAACTCCCGGTATCTTTTTCATGGGATTGGTGATCTTGTCTTCAATGATCCGGGAAATGCCGTTGTAGCTCTCCTTTGCATTTACGCCATAGATCATCACC
>CAYSHQ010000405.1:0-2568 GCA_964430835.1 uncultured Lentisphaerales bacterium | reverse complement strand
GAAACGCCCCCTCGGCAAACGGGACACCGAAGCTCAGCGGTTCGTTACCATAGCGTACGCCGGACTCGCCGGCTAGTTTCACGGGAATTCGCTTAATTTCAGTCTTCATACTTTCACAACTCCTTTGCAATCGGGATAACCTGAACAACCCCAGAACTGATGACCGGCATTCTGCCCGGTCTTGGCGGTCCGCAGCACCATCGCCTTGCCGCACTGCGGGCAGGGCGGAATGCGATCGGACGGATCAGGCAAATCAGCCGGATCCTGCTTCTTGCGCTGGCGCTCCGCCAGCCGCGCAGCGGCCAACTGCTCGCTGTAGCCGCCTTCTTCCACAAACTGTTGTTCCACCGCGGCGATCTGGTGATCCAGCAGAAAGTTCGCCTGGTTGATAAGGCAAATGAGCGCATTCGCGCGCACCGCCGGATCAGCGTGTTCCAACCACGGTGCGTACAACGCCCACCGTTCATGATCCGTCAGATCGGTCAGATCAGACTGATCCGCCCGATCAAGCTTGAAGCGCCGCGGCACCTCGCGCACTGCCATGGCCTCATGGGAATCCGCCGCCCACATGGCCAGGCGCCGGTGCCGCAGGTAGTCTTCGTAGTCGAGCAGCAGTTCTTCCTGGCTCGAACGGGCCACGTTAAGCAAGCGCAACTCGGTCTGCGAAGAAGTAGCCGCGGCACGACTCCCCTCGGCAATGTTCTGTCGACCGGACCGCGCGGCCTGAACCATCTGGTCCACGGTGCGGGAGCGTGGGTCCAGGAACTTCTCGCAGAACCAATACGTAGCGTCGTAGATGACCGTGGCAGTCTGAAAACTCGCCGTATTCCGATAGCCACCACTGGGTCGTAGTTTCTTCGCCAGCACGGTTATGGTCTCCCTGCTACACCCGCCTTAGACGCGATCCAGCCGCAGCAGCTTGTACAGGAGCGTTTCCAGGGCCGCATGATCCCCAGTGTCGGGCCCGATGGCGTAGTGGTGGTGCATGCAGCGCGCGGCAAAGGACCGCACGTCAGGCAGACGCACAAACCAGCGACCGCGATACCAGCCATACTGATCGCCGAAGCCTAACCCGTCGGCCTCGCCGTACTCCAGATGCATGCTCGCGGCCTTCTCACCCAGCCGCGCCACCACCACGGGGCCTAGCTTCGGCGTAGACCAGATCATGGCTTGCCCCGGCCAGGCCGGCACCGTCTCGCGCACCTTGTAGCGTGCCTCGACCATCATCCCCGGCGGAATCACCCCAGGCGTGCTGAAATGACTTAACACCACATGGTTGTCGGCAAAACACTGGCGGCAATCGGCCAGCGTCATCTCATCGGTGTAATCCTTGTAGCTGGCCAACGCCGCGAAACGGTCGCGGTAGGCGAAGTAGAGGTTGCTCATGGTGGGTTGCCGGCCCAGCGCCGCATACAGGATCAACTGCGTCGCCAGGGCCTCGGCATCAGCTTCCTCACAGACAAGATAGCCGTCAACCGCCAGCGGTCCATACGTGAGGTTGGGCATGGGCACGGGCTTGGGCGTTACGAGGAAACCGCCGATATCCTGCGGTGTAAAACCCACCGCCCCGGTTTCCACGAGCATGGCCTTCTCGGCCAGGTAGAGCTTGGCGACCTCCCGCATGTACGGCACGCCCATCTCACCCGGGCCTTCGAAGACCTCCGCATACCACCGAGCCAGCTCAGCATCCGCGGCGGCATCGTCGTAGGTCAGGGTCCGCTCGCGCAGTTCCGCCGCATCGCGCAGGATGATCTCAACCCCCAGCCGCGCGCGACACCCCTCGGCAAACGCACGCATTTGCGCGATCCGGCGCCCGTCACCAAAGGTCTCGGCCACCAGCAGCTTCATGCCGCGCAACGCGCGCCGACTGCGCACCGCCCGGACCGAGGTTTCCATCTCCTCCGGGAACATGGACGGCAACACCGTGCCGCCCAGGGCGCTCAGCTCGTAGTTGACCGCCGCGTGATAGGCGTGAAACCCGCGATGGCTCTCCAGGCAAATGGCTGGCAACCCGGACGCCGCAATCGCCTTGGGGATATCAGAATAGCCGCAGATCTGCGTCACGAACACCATATCAAACCCGCCTGCCACCAATTGCGCGGGGGTGACAGGCTCCACCGTGTCCTGCGGTTGCAAACAAGCCCGGATGGCAGCCATGCCGCCATCGCCGGGGCGATCGCCCCAGCCACACACCACGGCCGCACGAATGGGAACGTCGAAACGCGGCTTGGCCGCACCGGATACGGATGGATTCATCGTGGTTCGCTCCTGACCTGTCTCGACCGTCGCACTTGCGTTCATGAAAAGAGCAGCACGCTGTCATTTGGCCGCGCCAGGCGGCTCGTTGACGACATGCTTTTTAACATCAAACGCTCCGCAAAGGCAATGTTGATCGCGACTGTTTTCCCTCATGGTCATGGACACCTCTTCGCATCCCACCTGCCGCAACCACGCCTAGAGCTGTTCAGCCAATCGCCGACTCATCGTATTGCGGTGTGCCACCGACCCCCAGCAGCTCGCGCTTGAGCTTGAGATAATACTTGTAGTTCTCCAGCTTGACATCCGCCT
>CAYSHQ010000404.1:0-2570 GCA_964430835.1 uncultured Lentisphaerales bacterium | reverse complement strand
CCGAGCAAGCAGATCTATCACTGCTTCGGCTGCGGCGCGAATGGCGACGCGATCAAGTTTCTCCAGGAACACCAGGGCATGTCGTTTCTGGATGCCGTCGCCGCGCTGGGGGGCGAGTTGCCCGAGTCGCAAGGCGCACCCGTTCCGGCGCCGGCGCGCCAGCCCGAGAAGCGCTCGCCCTGGGTGCCGATCGTGCCGGTGCCGGCCGATGCCGGCGCGGCGCCGGTGGCGCATGTGGTGCGCGGGCGGCCGGAATCGACCTGGCACTATCGCGATGCGATCGGCGCGCTGTTGGGCGTGGTGTACCGGTTTCGCACGTCGGATGGCGGCAAGGAGGTTTTGCCGTGCGTCTATGCCGAGCACAGCAGCAGCGGCGCGCGCGAATGGCACTGGATGGCATTCCCGGAGCCGCGCCCTCTGTATGGTTTGGATCGCCTCGCCGCGGCGCCTGATGCGACGGTGCTGATGGTGGAGGGCGAGAAGTGCGCCGATACGGGCCGCGCGGAGCTGGCCGGGCTGGTGACGATGTCCTGGCCCGGTGGCGGCAAGGCGGTGCCGAAGGTCAATCTGTCGCCGCTGTCCGGCCGGCGCGTGGTGCTTTGGCCGGATTGCGACGCCAAGCGGGTGCCGTTGACCAAGGCGGAGCGCGATGCGCTGCCCGATGATGCCGCGCGCAAAGCCGCGCAGGAGGCCAAGCCTTATTTGCCTGCCGCTGAGCAGCCGGGCGTGAAGACCATGCTCCAGCTCGCCGACAAGTTGCTGGCGATGGGCTGCAAGGTCTGGATGATGCAGATCCCGGCACCAGGCGAGAAGCCGGATGGCTGGGACATTGCCGACGCCGTCGCTGATGGCCTGGTCGGCGATGCTCTGGCGGATTACATCCGCGCGCAGAGTGTTGCGCTCGCGCCAGCCGTGGTTGCGGGGGAAGCGGATGCGAACACGGTTGAAACGCCCGCCGACCCCGATCCGGCTGGCGCGCGCATGCGTTTTAACGCGCTGGCCGATGACGCCTGGCGGACGATGTTGCTGCGCAAAGATGACAAGCTGATCGACTGCCGCGAAAACATCTACATCCTGTTGCGCGAGCATCCCGCGCTGCGGGGTGTGGTCTGGGTGGACGAGTTCGCGAATCGCGTCGTGAAGCGCAAGCCGGCGCCGTGGGATGCCGCTTCCGCATTTGTGCCAGGTGTGGAATGGGAAGATACCGAACACCTGAGACTGGGCCTGTGGCTGGCTCAGAATGAGCGCCTGACTGTGCGCAGCGCCGATAATCTGGCGCTGGCGGTGAACTGGGCGGCGACGGAATCACGCTGGCATCCGGTGCGCGAATATCTGGACGGGCTGGTGTGGGATGGCGTGACAAGGGTGGACCACTGGCTCACGGATTATGTCGGCATCAAGCGCACCGAGTATTCCTGCATGGTCGGGCGCATGTTTTTGATTGGCATGGTTGCGCGCATCTATCGCCCCGGCTGCCCGATGCGCTCGATGCCGATTCTGGAAGGTGAGCAATGGCGTGGTAAGTCCACGGTTTTGCGCATTCTCGGCGGTGAGTGGTTTGGCGATTCGGCCATAGATCTGCAAAACAAGGATTCGTACCAACTGATTCAGGGCCGCTGGCTGTATGAGATAGCAGAATTGGACGCTTTCAGCCGCGCCGATGTCACCCGGATCAAGAATTTCATTTCGTCGCCTGTTGACCGTTTCCGCGCGCCCTATGAACGCGCGCCGCGCGACTTTTTGCGCTCTACGGTGTTTGCCGGTACGACCAACCAGGACGAGTATTTCAAGGACCCGACCGGCAACACACGTTACTGGCCGCTGCGCGCCGAAGAAAGCGATTCGATCAACCTGGATGGTCTGAGCGCGGCGCGCGATCAGTTGTTTGCCGAGGCGGTGGCGCTGTTCCAGCGCGGCGAACGCTGGCATCCGACGCGGGAAGATCAGATCCGGCTGTTCGAGCCGCAACAGGCCAGCCGGGAAATCATCGACCCATGGGAATCGCTGATTTACGAGTACCTCAACAAGAGCACGTTCCAGCGCTGCACGACCACGGAAGTGCTGACCGAGTGCATGAAGGTGGAGGCCGGCAAGATCGACGGAACTCGCCAGATGGCGACCCGGATCGGCATTGCCATGAAGCGGGTTGGATGGATCAAAAAACGCGAATCAGACGGTTCGCGCGGCTATTACTACGCCCGGCCGGCAGGCTGGGGTCGGGTGGCCAGCACGGAGCAGGGAGACGCGGATGTCTCGTTTTGACCAGAGAGCGGTGATGTTGTCCTACCTACAGGTAGGACGAGCCGGAAAAGGTCGGACGGCGACAACCCGCTGTGGCACTGCATCCGTCCGACCTCCTAACCTCGTCCGACTTACCCGCGTACACATACACAGGCGCAGGCGCGCACACCCGCACACACGCGCGCTCGCGGGTGCAGGTATCTGCATACAGGTTAGACAGGGTAGGGAGGTTAGACGGAACCAGTGTTTACGCGGCCTCCCGCCGTCCGACCTTTCGACCAACCTCCTAACCTCTGAGGGTTTATGACCGACATTGCTGTGCTGAGAGC
>CAYSHQ010000403.1:0-2577 GCA_964430835.1 uncultured Lentisphaerales bacterium | reverse complement strand
ACCGGCGGCACGCGATACGACTGGAAACTTGTTCTCGGCAAGGGACGCACGGCCATCTTTGCCAGCACGGTCAGCGGCTCACTGCCGGAGCCACAACGGATTGGAAAACGTGACGTGCTGATCTTTCCCAATGTCAATCCAGAGAACAGAGGCGGAAAGATCAGCGAGGCCGCCTTCCTCCGGATCATCGCGTGGGTTGAAGACTGCCTGGCAGGGAATGTGCGAGCATTGGAGGCACCCAACAAGACGGACGCATGAGCACTCTCCGCTGCTTGGTATCTACATGCCTCTGTCAGTTTTTTATGGGGCACGAGCAGGGCAAGGCCACCGGGTGGTTCCCTGAACCCTGGTGCCGGCGTATTCGCACATCCTTTAGCATTTGACAGTCCGGGGGTCTGTGGCGTAGATAGCACGTGCAGCAGGCAGCAGAGGAGAGTCGCGAGATGCGCAAGCTTAGCAGTCGTACCGAACGCATTACCCAGTCCGAGATCCGGGCCATGACGTTGGCCTGTCAGCGGGTACAGGGGATCAACATGGCTCAGGGGGTTTGTAACCTGGGCGTGCCGGAGCCGGTGACGCGCGGCGTCACCCAAGCCATGGCCGATGGCTTTAATTGCTACACCAAGTACAGCGGGTTGCCAGAGTTGCGACAGGCGTTGGCACAGAAACTGGCCGCCTATAATCAGCTGCCGGTAGACCCGGAGCAGGAGATCGTGGTCAGCGCCGGCGCCACCGGGGCGTTCTATGCTGCCGGGCTGGCGCTGCTGGAACCCGGCGATGAAGTGCTCGTCTTTGAGCCGTACTACGGCTACCACGTCAGCCTGCTGCAAGCGCTGGAAGTCGTACCGAAGTTTGTCGCGCTGCAGCCGCCGGACTGGACCTTCTCGCTGGCGCAGTTGGAGGCTGCGGTCACGTCGCGCACCCGCGCCATCGTGGTCTGCACCCCCGGCAACCCCTGCGGCAAGGTCTTTACGCGCGACGAACTGCTGCAGCTGGGTGCCTTGGCCGAACGGCACGATCTGCTGATCTTCTCCGACGAGATTTACGAGTATTTCCTCTATGACGGACGCACGCACGTCAGCCCCGCCGCGCTCCCCGGGCTGCGCGAACGCACCATCACCATCTCCGGTTATTCCAAGACGTTCAGTATCACCGGGTGGCGCATCGGCTACAGCGTGCAGGACCGGCGCTTGACCGAAGCCATCGGTTATATGAACGACCTGGTCTATGTCTGTGCCCCTGCGCCGCTGCAGATCGGCGTGGCCGTCGGCATCCGGGAGCTGGACGCTTCGTTCTACCAGGGGCTGCTGGTTGAGTTTGCCGCCAAGCGTACGCAGATCTGCACGACGCTGGCGCAAGCCGGTCTGCGGCCGTATGTGCCGCACGGCGCTTATTATGTACTGGCGGATGTCTCGCGCCTGCCCGGACGCACCAGCAAGGAGCGCGCGCTCTACCTGCTGGAGCAGACCGGTGTCGCCACGGTTCCCGGCTCAGCCTTCTACGCCGGAAACAGCGGGGATGGGCTCGTGCGCTTCTGCTTTGCCAAGTCCCAGGCAGAGCTCGATGAGGCCTGCGCCCGGCTGGCGCGCCTCGGATGAACCGCGGACCCAGCGCCCCCTTACAGCCACCCACCCGCCAAGAGCAGAACCAGGAGGGCGGCCAGCGCCAGCCGGTACCAGCCAAACACCACGAAGGTATGCGTTCGGATATACCCCAGCAGCCACTTCACAACCACAAACGAAACGAGGGCCGACACGACAAACCCCACCCCGACCATCTGCCAATCCTCGGCCGGGGCGCCTGTCGGCGCATGGCGCAGGGCGCTCAGGATCTTGAGACTACCCGCCGCCAGCATGGTGGGGATCCCGACCAGGAAGGAGAACTCCGTGGCCGCTGGCCGGCTCATCCCCAGCACCAGCGCAAAGAGGATCGTGGCACCGGAACGCGAAGTGCCGGGAAAGACCCCGGCCAACAATTGCGCCACACCCACCACCATGGCAATCGTCCAGGTCACATCCTCGCGCCCGCCCCCGGGCCGTCGCGCCAGCCAGGCCTCCACCGCGATGAAACCCAGGCCACCCACAGCCAGCGCCACGGCAATCGGCAGGGCACTCTCGGGCAGACGGAACCCCGCCTTCGTCAGCACGATCCCGCCCGCCGCTGTCACCGCAAAGGCCAGCGCCAGCTTGGCGGCGTAGAGCCGCGTCGCCGGCTCTGACCAGCGGAAGAGGAACTGCGACAGGCGCGCGCGAAAGAGCGGCAGCACCGCCAGCACCGCGCCCGACTGGATCACGATGTTAAAGAGATCACTGCACGGCTGCGCTACCAGCTTCTCCACCAGCAGCAGATGCCCGGTGGAAGAAACCGGCAGGAATTCCGTAATCCCCTCCACCACGCCCGCTAGCACCGCCGTAGAAATGGCATTTGTCATAGGAGTCGCAGCATACCCGCCCCCACGGCGGGGTGACAACCGATTTCTCTCCGCATAGCACTTCCGCCGGTGCGGTGTGGTTGAGCGGTACGCGGCTTGGTTCTGGGTGGGAGGGCGAACCTCCCGGTGAGCCGTGTACAGAAACC
>CAYSHQ010000402.1:0-2583 GCA_964430835.1 uncultured Lentisphaerales bacterium | reverse complement strand
ACCTGACCCTCGGTGGTGATCGGTGTGCGATCCGTTGGTGGAACGTGAATGACGGGCCGTGTGACTTGTGAAAGATGATTGGCTGTGAGCAGTACCACACAAACCGCCTTGCAGGCTTTGTTCGTCGGCGCGCCGGGCCGGGTGCATTTGATGGGGATTTGTGGGGTCGGCGTGGCTGGTGTGGCGCGTTTGCTGGCGGCGCGCGGGTGGCAGGTGAGCGGGTGCGATGCGTCGCCGGACGGTGCCATGGCCCGCTGGCTGCAGGCGCAAGGGCTGCCGGTGGCGGCGAATCACGATGCCAGCCATATTGTGGTGCCGGGCGCAGCAGCGGCGGATAGTGCGGCCGGGCTGCCGGTAGGCGTGCCCGCAGTGTTGATTCACACGGCGGCCGTGCCCGCAGATCACCCGGAGATCGTGCGTGCGCGGGACGCTGGGTACACGGTCTGCCGCCGCGGCGAAGCACTCGCGGCGTTGGTGGACAGTTGCCGCGGCGTAGCGGTTTGCGGGGCGCATGGTAAGACCACGACGACCTGCTTTACGACGCGCCTGTTGCAGGAGCTCGGTGCCGCTCCCTCCTGGTGCATTGGCGGCAGCACGGCCACGCTGGGCGGCGTGGCAGGTGTCGGGACCAGCGGGTTGCTGGTGGTGGAGGCGGATGAGAGCGACGGCACGCTGGCACTCTATCATCCGGCGGTCACGGTCCTGAACAATATTGATTTGGATCACTTGGAACATTTTGATGGCGAAGCGGCGTTGATCGCCTGTTACCAACAGGCCGTGCGACAGACCCGGCACGGCTTGGCGTATGGCGTGGACGATGCGCGGGCCGCGGCCGTAGCGCGCGATTTTCGCGGCCCGCAGATCGCCTTTGGCTTTGGGGAAGCCGCCGCGTTACGGGCCTCGCACCTCGAACTCGCGGCGCATGGCATTGCCTTCACGGTGGCGTGGCAGGGCGTGGTATTGGGCCGGGTGACGTTAGGCGTGCCGGGGCGCCATAATGCGCTGAATGCGTTGGGCGCGCTGGCCGCTGCAATTCTGCTGGGGCATGCGCCGGCGGTGGCGCTGGCGCGGCTGTCGTGCGTGGCCGAACTGCCGGCACGGCGCTTTGAACGGCTCCCCGCCGGTCCGGACTTGCAGGTGATTTCCGACTACGCCCACCATCCGGCTGAGATCGCCGCCTTGGTGGCCGCAGCCCGCCTGCAGGGGGCGCGACGCGTGATCGCCCTCTTTCAGCCGCATCGCTACACGCGCACGCGTGCGTTGGGGGCGGAGTTCCCGGCCGCGTTCGAAGGCGTGGATGAGTTGATCCTGGCACCGGTCTATGCCGCCTCCGAGGCGCCGTTGGAGGCCGGCGGCATTGCCGATCTGCATGCGCACTTTCGCCGGCTGCGGCCGGCTATGACGGTTTTGTTGGCGCGCTCGCTGGACGAAGCTTGGGCAGGGTTGCGTCGCCGGTTGCGTCCCCGTGACTTACTGCTGGTGGTTGGCGCGGGCGATGTCGTGCGCGTGGCGGGTTGGGCTGCGGCTGCGGCGCAGGCTGGGGCCTGGGGTGAGCAGGCACCGGTGACCGCGCGGGCCGACGCGCTCACAATCCGCGAAGCCGGTGCGGCCCTGGCGCAGCTGCCGGGGGTGACGGCCAGCACCGGACGGCCGCTGGCAGGGCTGACTTTCTACGGTGTAGGGGGGGCGGCCGATCTGCTGGTTGATGTGGCCACGCCACCCGCACTGGCGGCGGTGCTCGCCTGGACCGGTGCGCACGGTGTGCCGGTGCATCGCTTGGGGCGCGGTGCCAACACGTGGGCAAGTGATCTGGGCGTGGCCGGTGTCGTGGTCCGTCTGGCGGGCGAAGCGTTGCGGGGGTGGGTGCGGCAAGGGACCGATGTCACGCTGGGATGCGGTTGGAATGGTCCGGCGTTGCTCGATCGCTTGGAAGCGGAAGGGTTGACCGGCCTGGAATTTCTTGAAGGGGTGCCGGGGCAGGTGGGTGGCTGGCTGGCAATGAATGCCGGCGCGCATGGTGGCGAGATCAGCACGCGGGTGGCGCGCTTCTGGTGCTGGGCGGCCGATGGTACGGGCGGTGTGATCGAGGCTGAACAAGCCGGCTTTGGCTATCGCTGCTGCACGGCGCTGACCAACCGGATCGCCTGGCAGGTGACCTTGCATTTGCAAGCGGACACGCCTGAGGCGATCCGCGCGCGCCGGCAGGCATTCCGCGAACGGCGTTTGCCGCTGGCGGGCCTGCGTACCGCCGGCTCCGTTTTTTGCAACCCGCCGGGCGATTTCGCCGGGCGGCTGCTGGATGCGGCCGGGTGCAAGGGGTTGGGCGTGGGCGGCGCTAGGGTGAGCGAGCGACATGCAAATATCGTCGTGGCGGGGGACGACGCCACGGCTTCCGACATTCTGGCTCTGTTGGCGCTGATGCGGCAACGGGTCCAGACCCGCGCCGGGATTCGGCTGGAACTCGAGAACCGGATGCTGGGGTTCACCGACGTGGCCGATGGCCTAGCCATGGATTAGCGTGGTCTGTCACTCCAGGAGCGCTTGGGTAATCTTGACGAATATCCATGCTTCTGCCAGACTCCC
>CAYSHQ010000401.1:0-2583 GCA_964430835.1 uncultured Lentisphaerales bacterium | reverse complement strand
CTTGCTACAGCCAGCCTGCGTTAGGTGGCGCTTCAGGAAAAGACCATGCCGGCGCTACGTCAGGCCTACAATCGCCGCTCGACAGGCGCACGCGTACCGGTCAAGATGGGTAGATGACAGAGAGCCAAAAGCAACCGCACCCGCCAGCGGAACCCCGCCCCGCCGCCTGGGGGGTGGAACTGGCGGACTGGACCCGCGTCGTCACCGAACTGGGGCTGCCAGCCTATCGCGCCAAGCAGATCTGGCACAGCCTGCAGGAGCGTCTGATCGGCTCGTGGGAGGAGTTGACGCTCCTACCGGGCGGCGTGCGCCGCGAACTGGCCGAGCGCTTCGACGTCGCCGCCCTGCGCGTGGTGGAGGTGCGGGAGGCCGCGGATGGCGTGCGCAAGCTGTTGCTGGCCTGCCGGGACGGCGAGCTGATCGAATCCGTGCTGATTCCAGCCGAGAGCCGCTGGACGCTCTGCGTCTCTTCGCAGGCCGGGTGCGCCCACGCCTGCGCCTTCTGCGCCAGCGGCAAGGCCGGGCTCTCGCGCAACCTCGTGGCGGGTGAGATCGTCGGCCAGGCGCTGCTGGCCGCGCAGTGGCTGCGCCACGCCGCGCCGGCGAACACGGCGGCCGCTGCCGCCCGCACGCCGCCGCTGCGCCCGCAGAATATCGTGGTCATGGGGATGGGCGAACCGCTGGCCAACTACGACGAGGTGCTGCGGGCTTTGCGCATCCTGAATGCGCCCGACGGCCTGCACATCGGCGCGCGCCATATCACCATCAGCACCTGCGGCGTGGTGCCGGGGATCCGGCGTCTGGCCGAGGAGGGGCTGCAATTCGAGCTCTCCGTTTCGCTGCATGCGCCGAACGACCCCTTGCGCACGCGCCTGATGCCGGTCAACCAGCGCTGGCCGCTAGCCGAGCTGCTCGGCGCCTGCCACGACTATACCGACCGCACCAATCGCATTATCACCTTTGAATACACGCTGGTACGCGGACTCAACGACCAACCGCAGCATGCACAGGAGCTGAGCCGTCTGCTGCGCGGCTGGAAATGCCACGTCAACCTGATCCCGCTGAGTCCGGTGGCGGAGTTTACCGGCCAAGCCCCCGAGGATCGTACCTGCGAAGAGTTCCAGCAAGCCCTGGAAGCCGTCGGCATTGCCACCACCCTACGCCGTTCGCGCGGACGCCAGGCCGACGCCGCCTGCGGCCAGTTGCGCCTGCGCCGCATGAACCAGTCCGCCTAATCCTGACACCCTATGAATAAGCCTGCCCCACTGGACACCGGCATCGCGGCCCGCCGCGAAACGATCTTCCTTCTCTCCCGCTGGTTGGAGACGTACGACTTCCCGAACCGCATGCTCACCGCTTCTGCGGACCGTGGTTTCATCATGGATCTGCTCTACGGCTGCGTGCGCTGGCGCCGTGCGCTGGAATGGGTTTTGCAGCAACGCGTGCGGCAGGTGCCGGTCGGCGAGACAGAGGCCGCCCTGCTGGTCGGTGCCTATCAGGTGCTCTTTATGCCGGAGATCCCCGCCTATGCGGCCGTGCATGCCACGGTGGCGGCGGCCAAGATCGGCTCGCCGCGCGCGGCGGGCTTCATCAATGCGGTGCTGCGCAATCTGGAGCGTCAGCGCACGGAACTCCTGGCCGCGCTGGCCCAGCAGCCGCTCAGCGTGCGCCTCTCCCACCCTGATTTACTCGTATCACGCTGGGTGGCCCGCTATGGCGCGGAGACCACGGAAGCGTTATGCCACTGGAACAACACCCCCGCGGAAACCGTGATCGCGTTGCTGCCAAACCAGGCTACCGCCACGCCGCCCCCGGCGCTCGCGCCCCACCCGGCCGCGCCCAGCGTCTGCTTCACTGTGCCGCACGGCACGCGCGTCGAAGCTGTGCCCGGCTTTGCGGAAGGGCGCTTGGTGGTGCAGGATCCGGCCACGCAGGCCGCGATTGAACTACTCGACATCCACCCCGGCCAGACCGTGCTCGACGCCTGTGCCGCGCCGGGCGGCAAGACCGCGCAGATCGCCGCGCGGATGCAGGGCCAAGGTCGGCTGGTCGCGATGGACAAGCATGACGACCGCCTCGCGCTGCTGCGCGACACCCTGAGCCGCACCGGCCAGAGCTGGGTGGAAGTCGTGGCGGGCGATGCCGCCGCCCCGGCGCCGGCTGAGGCGCCGCTCTTCGACCGCATCCTGCTTGACGTCCCCTGCTCTAACACCGGCGTGCTGCGTCGCCGGCCGGATGCCCGCTGGCGCTTCTCCATACGCCGCCAGCAGAAACTCTGCGAAACCCAACAGGCCCTGCTGATCAACATGCTGCTACGCCTGGCACCCGGCGGACGTCTGGTCTACTCCACCTGCAGCCTGGAGCCGGAGGAGAACCTGCAGCAGGTGGAAAAGGCGCTGGCCGCCACACCCACGGTGCGACTGGTCGCCACCGCCGAGCGCCTCCCCACGCGCGACCAGACCGACGGCGCCTTTGCCGCGGCGCTGGAGAGAACGCGGTAAGCGGGTGGCGAGTGGCACGCCGCGGCAAGCCGCGGCGGAGAAAAGCGGCGGCAAGCCGCCGCAGTCCAAACCCGCCGCGCTG
>CAYSHQ010000400.1:0-2588 GCA_964430835.1 uncultured Lentisphaerales bacterium | reverse complement strand
AGGGCGGCTCACCGGGAGGTTCGCCCTCCCACTCAGGACCAAGCATTGCACCTCTACCCCACTCGTCTACCGTAATCGCCGCCGTCAGGTTCATGCCCGACGGCGTCGAGATCGGTTCACCGTCCGACCGCCCTGTCACGGTCATGGCCTTCGACACCAAAGGGGCGCGCGTGGCGATCACGGGCAAGGGAGCGGGTTGGTACCGGGTCAACAAGGGAATCACATCGGCGAAATGCATGTCTTCGTCTCCGAGAAGATGGTCCCGGTGGAAATCCCGTTCTCGATCGATGTGAAGGCCCGGTAAGGGCAAGGAAGACTACCCCCAGTAAAGCTTGGTAGGTAGGACGTACAAGGAGCGGTTATTGCCGTAACTTCAGGCTGTCGGCAGAAATTCTCGCCTCCCGCACCGGCCTAACGCCCCACCAGCGCTAGAACTTCGGCCACGATCGCCTCCGCGTTCGGCAGGCAGGCGGCTTCGAGGTTGCGCGCCGCCGGGATCGGGCAGTCGGGACAGGCCAGACGGCGGATCGGCGCATCGAGGCAATCGTAGGCCGCCTCGAAGATGCGGCAGGCGATCTCGGCGGCAAAGCCGCCGGTGCGCGGCCCCTCTTCCACCAGCAGCACCCGGCCGGTCTTACGCGCCGAGGCCACCACCGTGGCGGTGTCGAGCGGCGCGAGCGTGCGCAGGTCAATGACCTCCGCTTCGACCCCTTGCGCCGCGAGCATGACTGCGGCGCGTTCGGCCTGCGCCACCATGCCGGACCAGGCTACCACCGTCACATCCGTCCCGGCCCGCGCGATGCGCGCCTGGCCAAACGGCAGTGGCGGCGGCAACCCCTCCGGTACTTCGGCGCGTACCGGATAGAGGAGCTTGTGCTCCAGGAAGAGGACGGGATTGTTCTCCTGCAGCGCACTCTGCAGCAACCCGGAGGCATCCAGCGGCGTGGCTGGTGCCACCACCCGGATCCCGGGCACGCCGGTAAAGAGACGTTCCAAAGATTGCGAATGGGTGGCGCCGTACCCGCGCCCACCGCCATTGGGCGTGCGCACCACCAGCGGACAAGCCACCCCGTAGATATAGTGGAGCTTGGCGGCCATGTTCACCAACTGGTCCACGGCCAGCGTGATGAAATCCATGAACATGATCTCGACCACCGGCCGCGAGCCGGCCACGGCCGCACCAATGGCCATGCCGACCAGCGCTTGCTCCGAAATCGGCGTATCGCGTACCCGCTCGGTGCCAAACTCCTTGACCAGACCCCGCGTGACGCCAAAAGCGCCGCCATACGCGCCGATGTCCTCGCCCATCAGGAAGATGCGCGGGTCGCGGCGCAAGGCGGCTTCCAGCGTCTCGCGCAACAGTTGCGTGTAGGTGGCGTGGCGCATCAGGCGTACACCCCTTCCGCGACGTGCGCAATCTCCGGCAGCGGACTCTCCTCCGCGAAGCGGATGGCGCCCTCGACCTGCTGGCGCACGTCGTCCTGACAAGCGCGCAAAGCGGCCTCCTCTGCCACCTGCTGGTCGCGCAGATAGGCCGCGAACCGCACGATCGGCTCGCGCTGCCAGGCTTCGTGCTCCTCGTGCGCCTGGCGATATTCGCGCCGGTCGCCACGCGAATGTCCACTGAGCCGGTAGGTGCGGCATTCGATCAGGGTCGGCCCCTGGCCGGCGCACGCATGCTGCCGCGCCTCGGCCACCGCGTCCCGCACGGCTAACAGGTCATTGCCATCCACACGGCTGGACGGCAGGTGATACGCGGCCGCACGGTCCGCCACCTGCGGCGAGGCCAGACCGCGCTTCACGGGCGTGGACATGGCATAGCCGTTGTTCTCACAGAGGAAGATCACCGGCAGCTTCCAGAGCGCCGCCAGATTTAGCGTTTCGTGGAAGACGCCCTGGTTCGAGGCGCCATCGCCAAAGAAGCAGACCACCACACGCGGCGAACCGCGCATCTTGGCCTCGAGCGCCAGGCCGGCGGCAAAGGGGATACTCCCGCCCGTGATGCCATTACCGCCATAAAAACCGCAACTGACGTCCATCATCATCTGGCTACCGCCGCGGCCGCGCGAATAGCCGGTGGCGCGACCAAACAGCTCCGCCATCAGGCGGCCGGGATCGGCGCCGAGCGCCAGGAAGTGACCATGCCCGCGGTGATTGCTGGTGACGGCATCATGCGGCTGCAGGGCGGCGGCCACGCCCACGGCCACGGCCTCCTGGCCGATGCAGGTATGGGCCGTGCCGCCGATGCGTCCCTCATGGAAAAGTCGCTCGACCGCCTCCTCGAAGAGGCGGATCGTCAACATGCGCGCATAGCAGGTGAGCAAGTCCATGGGTCGAGAAAATCCACGCGAAGTCCCGAGGCGCGTATCACGCCAACACCGGGAACTATACCGGATGGGCGGCCGGCTGTCAGTGCCGGAATTCATGGCCCCATGCCAGCGGGCGCATCATGGTTTCATTACAGAGTTGCATTCAGTAGGCCGGAACTCCGGTTCCGGCCAGTGTGGGACCTCCACCGTATCCACAGGAGCTATTTAGCTACGGATTATGCGGATTTCGCGGATTGGGAGAGTGGGTCGCATTGATGG
>CAYSHQ010000399.1:1310-2596 GCA_964430835.1 uncultured Lentisphaerales bacterium | reverse complement strand
GAATGGGCCACCTTGTACAACTATTGGCCGCGGGATGTGCTGTCGTTCCAGAGCCCCTACTGGAATGGAGACATCTCGGACCTGACCTATCGCGGGGCCGGAATCTTCTGGGAGGATTTTGGCTATCTCGGGCTGGCGACCGTGGTGTTGGCGGCACTGGCCATGGTTGTGCGGCGGCGCTGTTTTGTAGTCGTGTTTTGGACCCTGACCGCGTTGGTGGCTTTCGCACTGGTACTGGGGCGGGAGACACCGCTGTACAAGTTGGCCTTTGACCACCTGCCGGGGTTGGACACGTTCCGGTTCCCGACACGTTTCTTGTTTGTGGTGGAACTGGCGCTGGCGTTGCTGGGTGGTGTGGGGTTGACCGTGCTGGGCGGGTGGTTGGAACGATGGGCACCCCGACGCACCGCCTGCGCGCCGGGGTGGCTGGTGACCGCCGTGGTGGTCGCCGTGACCATGGTGGAGTTGGTGTATGCCAATCGCAGGCAGAATCCGCTCGTGAATGCCAAGGAGTGGCTGGCAGCGCCGCAGGCCGCGGCTATTATCCGCGCGGCCGGCGGAGAGCAGGATCGCATCTTTTCGCCTGGGTGCCGTCAGCGGCATGTGGCGATGTTTCGTCAAGCGGGCGGCTGGCAGGGGGATCGCGAGTTGTTTTTGAAGCATCGCGAATTTCTGCAGCCGAATGCCAATCTGCTCTATGGTCTCACAACGCTGGATGGCTATACGGGGATTGCGCCGCGCTGGCTGGTGGACCTGACCGGCGATCATAACCGGGCTGGCCTTCTGAGCATGATGTGCGTCGTGCAGGGGCAGGAAGTCCGTGTGGCACCGGTTTTTTTTGACTGGCTGGAAGCCCTTGGCGTACGCTGGTTGATCCTGCCGGTTGCGGGTGCCACCGAGCGGGTCCAAGCGGCTGGTCATGCGCCACCAGCAGAGCTCTACCAACTGCCGGGTACGTTGCCGCGGGTCCGCGTCGTGACGCGCGCCCGCTTAGTAACGGGACCGGTGGCGCAGTGGCAGGACCTGATCTTCTCTGGCGGGTTTGATCCGCGCCGGGAGATCTTGCTCCATGATCCCACCGCAGCGCCGCTGGTGACGGCGCTCGCCCATCTGCCGCCCGAGGCCGTCACGGCCACGACGGCGCGGCTGGTACGCGCGCGCAGCACGGAAGTGGTCGTAGAGGCGACCGCCCCGCAGGGCGGCTTCCTGCTGCTGGCCGACACCTTCTACCCGGGGTGGCAGGCCTCGGTGGATGGAGAGCCGGCCGTGATTCTGCGAGCCAATGT
>CAYSHQ010000399.1:0-1300 GCA_964430835.1 uncultured Lentisphaerales bacterium | reverse complement strand
CCGGCACGCATCGCGTGTCCTTTGTATACCGGGCTCCTGGCGTGCAACGGGGGATGTGGCTTACCGCCACCGGCATCTTGCTGCTGGTGGCAGGTGTCGTGCTGCTGCGAGAAAAGAAGGCGCGGCGCGCAGCGTCTTACGAGCGGTAGTTGGGCGCTTCCTTGATAATCTTGATGTCGTGCGGGTGGGCTTCGCGCACGCCGGCGGCCGTGACGCGATACATCCGACCCGTACGTTGCAGCTCCGCCACGGTGCGGGCACCGCAATACCCCAGCGAGGACCGCAAACCGCCGCAATACTGGGTCATGATCTTCTTGACCGACCCGACCAGCGGGACGATACCTTCAATGCCTTGCGGCACCAAATTGTCATCGCTGACATTATCCTGGGCATACCGCTGCCGGCTGCCACAACCTTCCTTCATGGCCGCGAGGCTCCACATGCCGCGATAGATCACGTAATGACGACCTTCGTGAATGATCTTCTCACCGGGGCTTTCATCTGTGCCGGCCAAAATGGAGCCGAGCATAACACAGTCGGCGCCGGCCACCAGCGCTTTGGGTACGTCACCGGAGTGCCGAATGCCACCGTCCGCAATGACGGGGATTGATCCTGCCAGCGCGGCCGCCGCTTCGTAAACGGCGGTGATTTGCGGGATCCCCACGCCGCATACCACTCGGGTGGTGCAGATGGAGCCCGGACCGATGCCGACTTTGACCGCATGCGCCCCGGCCTCCCGGAGCGCCAGCGCGCCTTCGCCTGTGGCGACATTCCCCGCAATCACGTCAATCTCCGGGTAGTGTTTGACCACCCAGCGCACCATGTCCAGGATCCCCTTGGTATGGCCATGGGCACTGTCCACGACAATCACATCCACGTCAGCCGCCGCAAGTTGTTCGGCGCGTGCGTGGTCAGACTGGCTGACGGCGGCGGCCACGCGCAGCCGGTAATTGGCGTCGCGGTTGTAGAGGGGTTGCTTGTTTTCGACCAGATTCTTGACGTCCGTGAAACTATAGAGTCCGACCAACCGCCCCTTTTCATCCACCAGCGGCAGTTTGCCGAATTTGTTCTTCATCATCAGGCGATAGGCATCCTCCAGCGTGGTCCCGGGGGGCGCTGTCACGACCTGGGTGGTCATGATCTCATTGGCACGTTGGTTGGGATTTTCGATAAAGCGCATATCGCTGGAGGTGATGATCCCCACAAGCTGGTCCTGCGCATCCAGGATCGGGAAGCCGTTAAACGAGAGACGATGGTTGCGCCGGTAATCCTGAATGTAGGCAATGGTGTCGGATTCCCG
>CAYSHQ010000398.1:0-2597 GCA_964430835.1 uncultured Lentisphaerales bacterium | reverse complement strand
CCAACAAACACCGCGCCTTTTTTAGCATACACCAAAGCGCCTTCTGTGGTTACCATAAAGACCTTGCTACAGCCAGCCAGCATAAGGTGGCGCTTCAGGAAAAGACCATGTCTGCCCGTCGCCCGGTCGCAAAACGCGCTCGCCTTGTGGTGCGGGGAACTGCTAGGCTTATGCCTTTGGTTGCGCACGGAAGACGGATGCCATGCAAAAAGGTCGGATCATGCTGCTGACGGGGTTGCTGCTGCTGGCAGGGTTGCTGCTGCTGGCAGGCGTGTCGACGGCCGGGACTGTGACATGGCTGGATAACTTTGAAGATGCCCGGAAACAGGCGCAGAAGACCAAGCGTCCCATCTTGGCGGTTTTCACGGGCTCCGATTGGTGCGAATGGTGCCTGAAGCTGGACAAGGAGGTTTTCGGTGAGAAGATCTTTCAGGATTACGCCCGCGCGAAGCTGGTTCTGTTTGTGGCGGATTACCCGAACAAAAAACCGCAGGCCGCGCGTTTGATCAAACAGAATGAGGAGTTGCAGGCGAGCTATCAGGTGCAAGGTTTCCCCACGGTCTTGCTGCTGAACGCGGAGGGGAAGCTGCTGGCAGAGACCGGCTATCTGCCCGGCGGGGCCCAGGGGTATGTAACCCACCTGCGGGAGCTGCTGGCACAATCGGGGTGGACGCCTGCCGTGGGCAACGGAAAAACCAAGGGCACGCCGCGCGCAAAGAACGCGCCGCAAAGCCGCTAGACGATAGGGGTGTTTATGCAGACGAAACTTTCCAAGAGTGTGGCCTGGGTCGGGTATGTGGATTGGGCGGTGCGCGATTTCCACGGCTATCGTACGCCGCGGGGTTCCACGTACAATGCGTACCTCGTGACCGGTACCCAGGCGGCGTTGATTGACACCGTTAAGGAACCGTATGTGGAGACCCTGCTGGCGCATGTGCGCGCCACCACCCCCCTGGATCAGATTGCCTATCTGGTGTGCAATCATGCCGAACCCGACCATGCCGGCGGCCTGGCCCGGCTGGTGGCCGCCTGTCCGAACGCCACGGTGGTGTGCAACAAGAAGTGCGCCGAAGCGTTGCGCCTGCACTTCGACACGACCGCCTGGAAGTTCCGGATCGTGGCCGATAGCGAGAAACTCGATCTGGGCGGTTGCACGCTGCAATTCTTCGATACCCCCATGGTGCATTGGCCCGAATCCATGGCCACGTATCTGATTGAGGAACAGGTGCTCTTCTCGATGGATGCCTTCGGTCAGCACTATGCCGGCCCCTGGCGCTTTGATGACGAGGCGCCGCTCGAGGTGGTGATGACGGAGGCCAAAACCTATTACGCCAACATTGTCATGCCCTACGGCCGTCCCGTCGCCGCCACGCTCACGCGCCTGGGCGCCCTGCCGATGAAGGTGGTCGCCCCGAGTCATGGCGTGATCTGGCGCTCCCACTTCGCCCGGATCCTGGCGGCCTATCAGTCCTGGATGGTCTGTCAGCCGGCGCGCAAGGCGGTGATCCTCTTCTCAACCATGTGGGATAGCACGCGCGCCATGGCACAGGCCATGGCCGAGGGTGTGGAGGAGATGGAGATTGACCTGCGCCTGATGGATCTGGATACGGTGCACGACACCGAGGTCGCGGCGGAAGTGCTCGACTGCGACTGCCTGGCCGTCGGTTCCCCCACCTTGAACCAGGGGATCATGCCGCGCATGGCCGCGACGATGACCTACCTGCGCGGACTCAAACCGGTCGGCAAAGCCGGGATCGTATTTGGCTCTTACGGCTGGGCGGCGCGCGGGGCCGACGAGCTGGCCGGCTACCTGCAGACCATGCAGGTGACGCCGCTCGGGGAGCCCATCACCTGCCGCTTCCGTCCGGATGCCGCCATGCTGGAGAAGTGCCGCGAGGCCTGCCGCATGCTGGCACGGCATTCCTTGTCCCGGTAGCTATCGGATGAATGGGTGCAACAAACACAACAAAAAAGGAAGAATGAATCATGATCAGTCAAGCCATGGCCCGTGAAATCAATGCCCAGATCAATCGCGAACTCTTCTCCGCCTACCTCTACCTGGCGATGTCGGCGGATGCCATGCACAAGGGGTTCAAGGGCGCGTCGTCCTGGTTCGCTGTGCAGTTCGAGGAAGAGCAGGGACACGCCCGGAAGTTCATCCAATACCTGCACGACCAGAGTGCCAAGGTGGAGTTGGAAGCCATCGCGGCGCCCAAGAAGGAGTGGAAGGACTTGCAGGAGATGTTCCAGGCCACCCTCGCGCACGAGAAGGCCATTACCTCCAGCCTGAACAAGCTGATGGCGCAGGCCGCGACGGAGCAGGATTTCGCCACCCAGGGGGTGCTGCAGTGGTTTATCAATGAGCAGGTGGAAGAGGAAGCCAACGACAACGACATCCTCTGGATGCTCGAGATGTCGGCCGGCTCCAAGGGCGCGCTGTTCATGGCCGACAAGAAGCTCGGCGACCGGAAGTAATCGCGCGGCAGCGGATGCATCGCCTTTTCCAGACTGTTTGCATAGTCCTGCCCGTGCTGGCCGGCCTGGTCGTCCGCGCGGCCGACCCCTTCACCGTCACGGCGCGGCTGGAGCGCGCCCAG
>CAYSHQ010000397.1:0-2606 GCA_964430835.1 uncultured Lentisphaerales bacterium | reverse complement strand
AGTATGTGCGGCGGGTCCGCGAGCATGCGACGCAGCGGGGGTGCGAAACCGTGAAGATCTGTGCCAAGATGGAAGAGGATCTCAACGGCATGAACGATGCCGAGCGGACCACCTTCCTGAAGGAATACGGCGTGAGCGAGAGCGGGCTGGATCAGATCGTGCATACAGGGTATCGGACGCTGGGTCTGGCCAGTTTCCTCACCGCCGGCCCTAAGGAAGTGCGCGCCTGGACGATCCAGCGCGGCTGGAAGGCGCCCCAGGCCGCCGGCGTGATCCACTCCGACTTCGAGCGCGGCTTCATCCGGGCGCAGGTGATGTCGTACCGCGACTTTGTGGAGCAGGGCGGGGAGTCGGCTTGCCGGGCCAAGGGGCTGCTGCGGGTCGAAGGTAAGGAATATGAAGTGCAGGACGGCGATGTAATCGAGTTCCTGTTTAATGTCTGATGCGGGAGGGGGAATCATATGGCTTCAGCCTTATTGGAGACGTTGTTGGCGGATATCAAGATCGCCATGAAAGCGCAGCAGGCGGATCAGTTGTCGGCCCTGCGGATGCTGCATGCCCAGATCAAGGATGCCACCACCAATGCCGGGAAGGATCCGACGGATGAGATCGTGGCTACGATCGTGGCCAAGGCGGTCAAGCAGCGCACGGATTCGGTGGAACAGTTTAAGGTCGCGGCCCGTACTGACCTGGTGGAGAAAGAGCAGCGCGAGATTGACTGGTTCCGCAAGTACCAGCCACAGCAGCTCGACCAGGCCGCCATCGAGGCGCTGGTGCGCATGGTGATGGCCGAGACGGGCGCCGTCGGGAAGAAGGACCTGGGGAAGGTGATGCAGGCCTTGATGCCTCATGTCAAGGGGCGCGCCGATGGCAAGCTGGTGAACCAGGTCGTCCAGGGGTTGCTCGGTAGTTAACGGCAAAACTCATTTCGGCGTTGGTAGGGCGTCTGCCGCGGATGGATCTGGTGATAACGGGGTTTCGCTGAGTTTGGCGGACAGGGCGCAGTGGGCGCACCCGGCGCGGGCGTTCAGGCAGAAGTCATGATGGATTTGCAGTAGGCCTTGTTGATAGAGGCCGTTCGTGGCATAGAGCGCGGGGTTGTGGTCCCGCCCGAAGAGCGCGTGTGCCGTTTCACGCATGGGCGCGGAAATATCTTCGGGTGGCAGGTGGTTCAGGAGTTCTGCCGGGAGCTCACCCTCGGTGAGGGGGAGGATCACATTGGTGATGAGCGCGGCGAGGCGCGTTTTGCCGATCAGGGCTACGGGGCGTGAGGTGCGCGGCCGCGACAGGGAGAGGTGGCCGTTCCAGAAATCCCAGGCCAGCCGATTTTCCAGGCAGGCCGCAATGTCGGCAAACCAGCGTGCGCCAGGGGTACGGGGGATCGCCAGCAACGTGGTGGCAAGGGGCGTGGGACCGTGAAAAAGCGCCGCGGCGGCGGCGAGACGGCGGACCGGCGTGTTGGTGGGGCGCGTGGCATGCTGGATGATCGTGATGGTTTCCCCCGCCGGCAGCTGCACGGGGTCGTGCCACCAGTGGTCCCAGAGGGTTCGTACAAACTGCTGCGACTCCTCATGCTGCACACGTGCCAGATCCGGCAGCAGGCCAGCGGCGCCCAGCAGGCGCGCGTAGGGATGTATCCGCGGGGAACTGGCATCCCACGTATGCAGGGGTACGTGTTGGGCGAGGCGCCGGAAGGCGGCGCTATTATGCTTGTACCCCAGTGCGGCCAGCGTCTCTTCGTAGAGCAATTGGTTGCGGTCTTGCAGTCGGGCGAGACGCTCGCGCAGGCGCTGCGCTTTGCATTGCAGACGGTGCCGACCGGCCGCCGCCAGCAGCGGTTCCCAGCGGTCGGGTGTGTCGCGTAGTGCCAGTCCGCAGGGGCGCGGCGTCTGCGGGAGTACGGCATGGGGGTACGCCGAGAGATCCACGTCGTCAAACGAGAAGGCGCGCAACGCGGCCAGGGGGTCAGCCAGCGCGAGTTGGAGCATTCCGCTGGCATTGCCCGCTGAGAGGGCAGGGGTGGCGAAGTAGGTGACATGGAGCATGACATGGCGATAGAGCCCGGCCCGGTCGTGCCGGTGATGATCCCAGTCCGACGGGCGGACATGCACTTCCACGTCACCGGTGAGCCGGCGTTGTTCCGGGCCGACGCGAATGGTGGCATCGAGGAAGTCCGGTCCGGCTTCCAGATTCCAGCGTCCCGGTGATTCCACCACCAGGCTTTCGTGGTCCTCGGTGAACAGCCGGGGCGGGCGCAGCCGGTCGTCAAACCAGACGCATTGCAGGTGACGTTCGCTCCAGTGGAAGCCAGTCCGATAATGGATGGCTGGTTCATGGATCTGGTGCTGGCAGGTGGGCAGCAGCAGCGGGTACAGGTTGTCGGTCACGGGGATGTGAGCAGGCGCCGGAGTGCTGTTTCTGCTATTTGGCTGATCGGATATCATGTGGCTTCTCCTGGTAGGGGACAGCCGCCGGTGATTGGCGCGCATGTCTATACAGGTATATGCCGGTTTTTCTAGAATCTTACAGGTCGTTTGCTGTTTTTTGCGCGTAGTCCTCCGTCCAAGGGGGATGTACCCATGGTCTTTTCCTGAAGACATAGTTCT
>CAYSHQ010000396.1:0-2606 GCA_964430835.1 uncultured Lentisphaerales bacterium | reverse complement strand
CACAAACGGCTTGTCAGGCCGTGGATAAGACCCTATCATGGGCGGCCTTGTGTAAAAAACAGGACCGGGCACCGGGGCAACTGGTTTTCGGCATTGTGCAGGGGGGTGAGTATGCCGCCTTGCGGGAACGATGTGCGCGCGAACTGGTTGCCATGGGGTTTGATGGCTATGCCGTGGGCGGCGTCAGTGTTGGCGAGCCCGAACCTGTGCTGTTGCGCGAGGTGGAAGATGGCGTGCGCCAGTTGCCGCGAGAGCGCCCCCGCTACGTGATGGGGTTGGGCGATTTCGGGCAGATGGCTGCGTCGGTGGCTTGTGGCGTGGATATGTTTGACTGTGTCATGCCGACCCGGCATGCGCGGAACGGCACGGCGTTCACACGCTACGGCTCCTATCCGGTGAAGGCGGGCGAGTACAAGCTCGATACGCGGCCGGTGGAGGAGGGGTGTGATTGTTATGCCTGCCGGCATTTCACCCGCGCCTATATCCGCCATCTGTTGAATGTCGGCGAGATTCTGGGCGTGCGGTTGTTGACGATTCACAACATCCGCCGCTACATGGTGTTTATGCGTGAGATGCGTGCGGCGATATTCGCCGGAGCATTTGTGGAGTGGCGGGCCGGGTTCATGGCTCGCCGCGTGGAAAAGCGGAGCGCAGGCTCCAAAGAGGAATGACATGCAGACAGGTTTGCTCCTACTGGCACAGGCGGGTTCATCACAAGGCAGCGCGATGCCCATGATGGTGACCATGGTGCTGGTGTTCGGCATCTTCTATTTCATGATGATCCGCCCGCAGCAGCGCAAGGAGAAGGAGCGCCAGAAGCTGATCGCCGAGATGCGCGCCGGACAGCGGGTGTTGTTTGCCAACGGCTTGATCGGCACCGTGGTGGAGAGCCGCCCGCATACCTTTCTCATCGAGATCGCCAGCGGCGTGCGCGTGGAAGTCGCACGGGGCGCGGTCAGTCGCGTGCTGAAGGACGGCGAAGCCGCCGCCATGGATCAGCAGGGGTAATGCAGCAGGTAGCAGCAGGTATAGGAGTAGCCTTTCCATGCAAAATAACTGGACGTTGATCAAGTGGGTCATTTTCGCCTTGTTGACCACCTTCTCGGTGTGGCTGATCTTTCCGCCGGCGCCGGTGCGCGATGACAAGGGCGTGATTGTGGAGCAGGGGAAGATCCGCTTGGGTCTGGACCTGCAGGGCGGCACCAGCTTCACGGTGCAGATTGATCGCAACGAACTGGCCCGCCGGTTGCGTGAACAGATGCAGGATGCGCGCGCGGGCGCCGAGGTCTCGGACACGGACGTGGCAGGGGCCGTGGATGTCGCGATGAAGGATGCCGATTCGCGCGCCTTGGAAGTGCTGCGTAATCGGGTGGACAAGCTGGGCGTCAACGAGCCCATGATCACCGCCGGCAAGGACCACCGCATCACAATCCAGCTGCCGGGCGTGGATGAGAAGCAGCGGGAGAATGCCGAGAAGCTGATCCGCAGCGCGGCCTTCCTGCAGTTCCGCCTGGTGCACAAGAACAACGCCGAGATGGTGAGCAAACTCTTCGGCAGCGTCGGCAAGGCCCCCGAAGGGTTCCGCGTGTCGCCGGATAGCGGCCATTATTATGAGGCGATCAGCGAGGCGAAGCTGGCTCAGTTGTGGCAGGACCCGGACTACGCCCGCCGGCTGGGGATGTTCGGCGGAGCGGATCCGCTCTATGAGTTCATGCTCGAAAAGGATTACATCAAGGAGGATGGGAGCAAGGTTCGTCGCCTCGTTTACCGTCCCTATTTTGTGCGCCGCAAGGCGGAGATGACCGGCGAAGTGGTGGCCCGCGCCCATGACGAGATGAACACGATGACCGGCGGCCACGAGATCAACCTTTCCCTGAAGCGCAGCGGCGGCGAGGAGATGACCCGCCTCTTCAATAACAAGTCCGGCTTTCATCTGGCCATTGTGCTCGACGGCACGCTCTATAGCGCGCCTGTACTGAACCAGAAGGGGGAGCGTATCTCCGCTCCCATGCCCGCTTGTACGATCAGTGGGGCCTTCTCGTTGGAAGAGGCCCGCCGCCTGCGTGATGTGCTCAATAGCGGCTCGCTGCCGGCCCCGGTGAATATCATCCAGCGGAATATCGTGGGCGCCTCGCTCGGCGAGAATGCCATCCAGAGCGGCATCCGGGCCGCCGTCATCGGCTGTATGCTGGTGGTCTTCTTTATGCTGATCTATTACATGTATTGCGGTCTGGTGGCCAATCTCGCCTTGGTGGCGAACGTCATTCTGCTGCCGGTCGGCATGCTGTTGACGGCGGGCATCCTGAACGTCTTTGACCGCGACGCCGGCGTCCGCGGCATGCTGCAGTTGCCGGTGCTGACCATGCCCGGTATTGCCGGTATCGTGCTGATGATCGGCATCGCGGTGGATTCCAACGTGCTGATCTTCGAACGCATGCGTGAGGAGTTCCGCGCCGGCAAGTCCTTGCGGGCTGCCATCGCTGCCGGGTATGACCGCGCCTTTTCCGCCATCTTTGACTCCAACATCACGTCCATTCTCACCGGCGCGATTCTCTTCATCTTCGGTTCCGGGCCGGTGCGCGGCTACGCCATCACCCTCGTCGCGG
>CAYSHQ010000395.1:0-2619 GCA_964430835.1 uncultured Lentisphaerales bacterium | reverse complement strand
GCCGCCACGACCCCGTCGCACCCGCACGCACGTCCTACCCGTTCGCCGCAGCCACGGCCTCGCGTGCCAGGTCTTCGATCTGCTTCCAGTTCTTGGCGGCAATCAGCGCCTTCTCCACCATCCACGAGCCACCCACGGCGGCCACGATCGGTAGCGCCAGGTATTCGCGCAAGTTTTTGGCGTCGATGCCTCCGGTCGGCACAAAACGTACCCCCGTGTGCCCAAAGGCGCCGCCCAGTGCTTTGATGGCCTTCACCCCGCCGCAGGCATCGGCCGGGAAAAACTTCAAAACCTGGCACCCCAGTTCCAAGGCGCGGGTGATCTCCGTCGCGGTCACCACGCCGGGGATCATCTGCAGGCCGCACTCCTGCGCGCGGCGCACGACGCCCTCGGAAAGCCCCGGTGCCACACCGAAAGTCGCGCCGGCATCACGCGCCCGCGCAACCTGATCCGGCGTCAGCAGCGTTCCAGCCCCCAGCACCATCTCCGGAAAGCGCTGGGACACCTTACGAATCGCGGCTTCCGCTGCTTTCGTGCGGAAGGTGATCTCGATCACCGGGAGCCCGGCGGCAAGCAACGCCTCACTCAACGGGATCGCTAACTCCGCATCCTCAATCACCACCGCCGGCAACAGCCGTTTCGCAAACAAATCAACCATAAACCACCACTTCCCGTCCCCGGTTGCCGCGGGTCGAACCCATTCCGCCCGCTGGTCCGAAAACCAGCCGTAAGAGTACCCACCGCGCGGCCAGGAAACAACTGTTTTCAGGGAACCATGGGGGCTTCCCCTGCACCTGACACCGAGCACCTTCTTCCTATCCGCGCGCCACGGTCGCGGCCCAGACCCGCCAAGCGCCGGCGCGTTTCAGATTGGCAGAAATCTCGCTCAGGGTGGCACCGGTGGTCATGACGTCGTCGATCACCAACGCGGTACGCCCGCGCACCCATTCCGGGCTGCGCACGGCGAAGGCCTGGCGCACATTCTGCCGCCGCTGGAGCGCATGTAAATGGGTCTGGGTCGGCGTGGCGCGTGTCCGCACCAGCACATCGCCCAGGCACGGGCGCTGTACGCGCCGCGCCAGCGCGGCAGCCAGCAGGGCGGCCTGATTGTAGCCGCGCTCGCGCTGCTTCTGCGTGTGCAACGGCACCGGCACCACCAGATCGATCTCCTCAACGGCAAAATGGCCCAGCACACAGCCATGCAGCAAATCGGCCAGATCGGCACAGAGCCAGGTGGCTCCGTTATACTTGAACTGATGCAGCATCTCGCGTAGCACGCCGTGGAACCGGCCGGCCGAGCGCGCCCGATCAAATGCGGGCGGGTGTTCCTGGCAGGCGTGGCATTCGAACGCGTGCGTCACACGCGCCTCGATCAGCAGACCGCAACGCTGACAAACCTCCGCCCCGCGCCACTCAATCAGCCGGAAGCACTCCCAGCAGAGATGCCCCTGCGCACGGTCCACCGTCCCGCCACATCCGGCACAATGACGCGGGAACGCCAGATCGAGCACCGCCACCGCCGCATTTGCCGCGTCCGCCAGAAGCGTTGTGACAATCTGCGTTTGCATCGGCTCGCCCTCCGGCCGCCCGCCCCCCTCAACCACCCCACAAACTAGCGGGATAGACCCCTTGCGCCACCAGTTGCTGCACCGCCACTGCGGAGCGCGGCTGATCCTCGCGGTACGTCACGCCGAACCACTGCCCCTCGGTGGGCAGCACACGCACATCCGCACGCCCCTGCTGCACCATCTCGTTCACCACCGACGGGATATACCACTCCGCCTTGGCGCTGGCGGCATGCCCCTGCAGCCACGCCGGGAAGCTCGCCTCCAGTGCCTGCATCCATTTCTGCGGAAACCCCCAAAGGTTCATCGAGACCATCTCCTGCCCGGTCAACCGCATTGGCTGCCCCGGCTGTTCCTGGTTCTCGATGCCGTCAGCCACCGGCAGGATCTTAGTCATCTCCTGCACCCCCTGCAGCAGACCATCCGCCCCGACACGGCAAACACCCCGCGAAACCGTACCGTGTTCAGACAGGGTCTGGCGCAGACGATACCCCACCATGGCTGCATGCAAACATGGCTCGCTGGCGGGACGGAGCTCCCGCAAAAAGGCCCCCAGGCGAACGAAAGCCTCCCGGCCGTAGAAATCGTCGGCGTTAATGGTGGCAAAAGGCGCCTGCACGACATCACGGGCCGCGCGAATGGCATGTGCCGTCCCCCACGGCTTGGTGCGCCCTTCGGGCAGGACATAGCCGGCAGGGAGGTCGTCCATCGCCTGGAAAGCGTACTCCACCGCCACCCGCCCCTCGTATTTGCGACCCACGCGCGCCCGGAACTCCGCCTCAAAGTCACGGCGGATCACAAAGACCACGCGATCGAACCCGGCCTGCAGGGCATCATACACCGCGTAATCCATGAGGGTCTCGCCGGCGGGTCCCACCGGTTCCACCTGCTTCAACCCGCCAAACCGGCTCCCCATGCCCGCCGCCAGAATCAACAACGTAGGATTCATACCTCTCCCCTCCTGCAAGCCCTTGCCAAGATCAGCGCCACTATACGCCATCCGACACCTTGATACAACTGTTCCTCAAACTGCGGGAGTTGGAAGAATGGAAGA
>CAYSHQ010000394.1:0-2627 GCA_964430835.1 uncultured Lentisphaerales bacterium | reverse complement strand
TGGGCGACGGATGCGCTGGCACCGGATGTTCTGGCGGGATCGATCACATTCTGGCTGATCAGTGCGCCGGTGCTGCTGACCTTGATGTATGGCGCGACGCGCATTGTGATGGCGTTGCTGACGCAGGTGCGGGAATGGGCGCCGGGCGTACAGCGCGGCAAGCGCACCTATAGCGATGACAAGTTTGTGGACTCGGTGCGCGAGCAGCTCGAGGAGGGCGAGAAACCTGTCAGTGATCGTCAGCTCGAAGCCCTGGGGCGCATTGCGGTGCGCTATCGCGGACAGATCGAGGATGGCGAAACGCGCCTGACCGAGGGCGGTTTTGCGGCCTTGCTGGATGAGGAGCGCAATGCGCCGCCCCGCGAGATTACGCTGCGCAAGTTCGCCCTGTTGCAACCCCTGGAAATGGATGAGCGGCAACGTAAATTCGTGGATTCGCTCGCGCAACAGGAGGCCTCTGGCCGTCGCCTCACGGCACCCCAGGCCGGGGCGCTGGATCGCGTCCTGCAGCGGCATGCCGCGCTGATCCCCAACTTCGAGGCGGAGTGCCGTCAGTTGGGGATCGTGCAAGCACCGGAAGATCTGCAGCCGGATACGGAGAGCGCACCGCTGCTGGCGGTGATGGGCCAGGTCACGACCTGGCGCGAACCCGTTAAGCGCGGACGCGCCACGTTTGATGACAAGGTCTTCTTCGAGAGCCTCTCTCGGCAGTTCAAGCAGCGCGGCAGTCTGTCGCCCCGCCAGCGTGCGGCGCTGGGCAAGATGCTCTTCCGGTATAAGACGCAGATTACGGATTTTGAGGATACCGTGGAGCGTCTCGGCCTGCGCAAAAACAAGGAGAAGGCGCCGGAAGCCGCATCTCCAGAAGCGCCTGCCCCGTCGTGACCGGCGAGGCGCGCACCGAAGCGGAGGACGCACAAAGGGTTGCCGTGGACCCGTGGGTGGAGCAGTTTGTGCACCACCTGACGGCGGAGCGCAACGCCTCTGCGCACACGGTGGCTGGCTATCTGCAGGATCTGGCGCAGTTCGTGGCCATGGTTTGGCCGCAGGCGCGGCCGCCGTACGATTGGCGTACGCCGGACCGGTTGGTGGCGCGTGAATTCCTGGTCCAGTTCGCCAAGGCCGGCGCGGCACCTGCCACCACCCGGCGTAAGCTATCCTCCTTGCGGGCCTTTTATAAGTTTCTGGAACGCGAGGAGTTCATCGCCAGCAATCCGTTCGTCGGTTTGCGCGGTCCCCGGCTGGTACGGCGGTTGCCGCAGATCTTGACCGTCATGCAGGTGCAAGCGTTGCTGGAGGCGCCGGTACGAGCCTTGGCCGAGGGGGAACGCGCCGACGGTCCGTCCGAACCGGTGGTGGTGTATGGCGCGCTACGCGATGCCGCCGTCCTGGAGCTGTTGTACAGCACGGGCGCACGCGTCAGCGAGGCGGCGGGGCTGACGCGGCGGCAGGTGGATCTGCTGGGCGGCGTCGTGGTCGTCCGCGGCAAGGGGAAGAAGGAACGGCTCTGTGCCTTGGGGCGTCCTGCGATCCTGGCACTGGAAAAGGCGCTCGAGGTTGCCGAGTTGCTCTGGCCGGAATCGCAGTGCGACGCCAGCCCGATCTTCCTGAACCTGCATGGCGGACCGCTGACTGTACGCTCCATGGAGCGGAATATGAAAAAGTGGCTGGCCGCCGCCGGCTTGCCCGCAGAACTCACGCCGCATAAGCTGCGCCACTCGTTTGCCACGCATTTGCTGGACGCCGGTGCCGATCTGCGCAGCGTGCAGGAACTTCTCGGGCATGCCAGCCTGACCACGACCCAGATCTATACACAAGTCTCTGTCGAGCGCCTGAAGGAGGTCTACCGCAACGCCCACCCGCGGGCGTGAACCCGGTACGCCTTAGAACCGCCAGTTGGCAATGATCATGCCGGGTGCCAGGGCCTTGGGGAACTCTTCAACGGTGTTGTCTCGGATGAGGTTGACGAGGCCGAGCTGCATGCCGCCATCCGCCTGCTCCGCGATGTTCACAACGCCCAGTTGCAGACCGGAGAGGGTGCCGGCGTAGTTGACTACGCCGACTTGCCACCCGGTGCAGCGGCCGCCCGCAAAGTTGACGGCGCCAGCCTGCCACCCCAGAAAGTCCCCCTTGACATAGTTAACGATGCTAAACTGCGCACCAATATACCCATCGCCATAGTTCATGGCCCCCAGGCTGAGACCGCCGCTCCTGCCGGACGTGCCGTTGACCAGGCCAATCGCCAGGGAATGCTGCGGGTTCTCCCCCCAGAAGCTGAGGGTCATTCCCGCGATCGCCTCGGTCTTCGGATAGAAGGCGACATCCGGCGTCAGGCTGGCCTGGAACGGCTGTTCAGCGGCGGTGGCGTGCCCCAGCAAACCGATGAGTGCCAGACAGATGATGGCTCGTTTCATGGATCGTTCCCCTGTGGTCGAGTTTGGCTGTGCCGCCTCTGAGGCGCGGCTTGCATGACACGTCAGTATAGCGCTTCCCGGTCAGGACGCAAGGGGGGCGGCGCCAGGGCCAGCGGGAGTTGGAAGAATGGAAGATTGGGAACCCGCGCGTCAGAATGGTCGATTTGCACTTGCGGTCTGGAATTAATTCCTCGTAACTACTCAGGAGGGAAG
>CAYSHQ010000393.1:0-2640 GCA_964430835.1 uncultured Lentisphaerales bacterium | reverse complement strand
TAGTAAGGCCAGCAGCGCCCTCACTTACCCACGCAGACACGTAAGATGCCATTAGTGTAACGGGCGGTAAACAAGGCCGGATCCCCGGAGGTATGCGGCAGGCGCACACGTCGCTCCATCCCTCCCACCTGATTCCCCTGCCCATCCCGTAATCGGGCGTGGACCGACATGACCCGCCCGGTCAACGAGAGCCGGATATCCTCGTCGCGCACGCCCGGCAGGCTGAACGTCAGCAGGTATCCCTCCGAAGATTCCACCATGTCCATGCCCGGCGAAGCCGGCAAGCGGGCCCATTCCTGAGGCTCCACCCCGCGCATCACCCAGGTCTCACGGAGATTCGACACCCCTGCTAACGGGGCAAACGAAACGGCCCGCACCCCCCCGACCATAACCTCCCGCCGCAGCACCGGCTCCGGTGGCGCTGCGGCTACAATCAACCGATGCACCAGCAGATCGCCGGCCTCAGGACGCGTCGCATCCACCCACCACACACGCCATAAAAGTAAGCCCAGCAAGACCGCTACCAGCACCAGCAGCAGCGTGTTCACCCAAACCAAAAATCCCTTTCCTCGATCATACATATCGCACTGCTCTCCACGTCCGTCCGTGCTGAATAGCAATAACTGAGCCAAACAGCCAACCACCCCTGAGCGATTCCTGCACGGGTGCGCGTGCGGCAGGCGAAGCACCTGCTCAGGAACCAGCGCCCCGGAGCCGCCGCCGCAGACAACGCGACAAGTTGTCGCGCCTCCTGCGCCACCCTGTCGCATTTAGCTTGACCTAGGCGTGCTTTCTCTATGGAATTGGCGATCGGCACAACCCCTGCTACAGCAAAGTGCCAGATCAAGCACCCGCATCTGCTATGAAACGTTCGGCCAACAGAAAACCACACCAGCCGCTCTTGGTCCGTGCGGCCTTGGTCTTGTTATTGGCAGCCCTGGCCGCCGGGTTGGGACTCGGGTATCTCAAACGCATGCATGATCGGGCGGTTCACACGGTGGCCACACGCACCGTGCTGGAACAGGGCGAGAAAATTGCGGATTACCTGACGGAAATCAGCCCCTTTTGCCCCACACCGCTTTCGCAGGAACAGTGGCAACTCTTTTATCGATTGATCGACAGCTTGCACGCCGCCCAGCACAACCTGCAGTTCGTTTCCCTGGCGCATAACGGCATCACCATCATCAACCGGCAGGCCAAACCACTGGGCACGGGGGGGGACCAAACCAACACCTTGCGCCAGAAGAGCGGCACCATTCACGCCAGCGTGGAGCAACAGGTTCTGGAACTCGGCGGCACCGAGGTGCCCGTTATGGTATTCCAGCGGGAAGTGCATCTGCCGGACAAGGGCGGACTGGTGGAGATTGAGGTCGGATTGCGCAAGACAGCCGTTGATGTGGAGGAACGTGCTGCGGCGCGCGCCGTTACGTCACTCTTCCGACTATCGGTGCTGACGGTATCCGTGGCGTTTGGCGTCTGCCTGCTGTTACTGATCTGGCTGGTCCGGCGCGATCGCCTCTGGGCGGAGCGGCGTCGGCAGGAGGAGCATCTGGCCTTCTCCGGCATGCTGGCCAACGGCATTGTCCACGACTTCCGCAACCCCATGTCATCGGTCCGGCTGGACGCGCAGATGCTGGAGCGCGAACTCCGCCGCCCTGAAGGGGCACGCCCCGAACGGCTGGCGGATCTGGCCACGCGCATCAACCGCACGATCGGGCGGATGGACAAGGTTTTTCAAGAGTTTCTCTACCTCGCGCGCCCCATGGAGGAGAGCCACGAAGCCGTGGATCTGACCGAGTGCGTGCGCGAATGCCTGGAGACGCTATCGCCGCGCTGCGAACAGGCCGGGATCAACCCCGTCCTGGCATGGCCTACGCCACCGCCGCGCGTCCAGGCCTCCCCGTTCGCCCTGCGCCGTGCCCTGCTGAATGTGCTTCTGAATGCCCTGCAATTCTCGCCGCCCCACAGCCAGATCGAACTCCAGTATCAATGGCGCCATGACCAAGTGGAACTGGATGTACTGGATCGTGGGCCGGGGATCCCGGCTGCGGAACGCCGCCGCATCTTTGATATGTTTGTCACCACCCGTCCCGGTGGCACCGGGCTCGGGCTCTTTCTCGCGCGCACCGCGATTCGCAAGTGCGGCGGCGAGATTGTCGCCCTGCCGCGCGACGGCGGTGGCACCATCATCCGTATCACATTGCCAGTCGCCCAAGCGCCCAAGGAATCTGCGCGTCCACCCAGAGAACCAGAAGCCTAACCCTACGTCCCCCCGAGACCCTCATGAAACCATCCATACTCATTGTGGAAGACGATCCCGACGGTGCGCGCTCCGTATGCGACGTCGCGGCCGACGCCGGCTTTACCGTAACGTTGGCCACCAATGGCCGGACCGGCATAGAACGATTTCGCGAACGCACCCCTGACGTAGTGCTGACCGACCTGGTATTGCCGGACATAGACGGCATTGAAGTGCTGACACGCGTCCAGCGCCTGGACCGTGAGGTGCCCGTGCTGCTGATGACGGCCTATGGCTCGGTGGATTCCAGCGTCAAGGCCATGCGCAACGGCGCGTATGACTACATCACCAAGCCGCTGGATCTTGATGACCTGCAAAGCAAGCTACAGCGGGCCGCAGAG
>CAYSHQ010000392.1:0-2658 GCA_964430835.1 uncultured Lentisphaerales bacterium | reverse complement strand
GCAAGACCACGCTGGCGGCCTGGTTGCCGGGGCCGGTGGCGTTCATTGACCTGGATGAGAGTCTGCCGCGCTTGCGCCTGAAACTGGAGTCCGTGGGGTTGCTGGAGAATATCCTGCCCGTGGAGGGGGTGACGGATTGGCAGACGCTGCGGAGTGTGCTGCAGGCGGATGGCTGGGAGGGGGTGAAGACGATCGTGATTGATACGGCGACCAAGGCTGAGGAGATGGCCGTGGCGCACACGCTGGCCAATACGGTGGTGGACGGCAAGCGCGTCAGCTCGATCGAGGGGTATGGGTTTGGCAAGGGGTATGGGTTTGTGTTCGACACCTTGCTGCCGTTGCTGGGTGATCTGGACCGGCATAGCCGGGATGGGCGCAACGTGGTGTTGATTTGCCATGATTGCACAGCGACGGTGCCGAATCCGGCGGGGGAGGATTGGCTGCGGTATGAGCCGCGGTTACAGAGTCCGAACAGCGGCAAGGCCAGCATTCGCTTGCGGGTGCGGGAGTGGGCGGACCATGTGCTGTTCCTGGGGTATGACGTGGATGTGAGCAAGGATGGCAAGGGGCGTGGCGCCGGGACGCGCACGCTCTACACGTCGGAGTTGCCGCACTGCATGGCGAAGAGCCGGAGTACGCAGGAGGTGATCCCGCTCGGGCAGGATGGCCGGGCGGTGTGGGCGGCGGTGATCCGATGACACGGCGCAGATGGGGAGGTTGCCACCACGAAGGTTCGAAGAGCACGAAGAGGATGGCGCGGGATGGTGGAACCGCGAATGAACGCGAATGAACGCGAATGGTTGGCATAGTGGCATTCACAACGTGTTGAAAACGTGTCTCGCGCTGGGGCGCTGAGATGCAGGGGTACAAACGAGGAGAAGAGCGGAATGAACATCGCAGATGGAACATACGCGGCGCGGCCGGGGGCGGCCAGCGTCTATGAGTCGGAAAAGGGGGCGCTGGTATTGGCGCTCGTGGTGAGTATTGAGAACGGACCTGAGTTGAAGAGTTACCACACGCTGGTCAACCGGGACGGGTCGATCAACACGCGGACGGTGGAGAACCTGAAAGCGTGGTCGGGGTGGGATGGCGTGGATCCGTTCTGGTTCATGGCGAATGACCTATCCGGGGTGGACGTGGAAATTGTGCTCGTGAATGAGCCGGGGTTTCAGGATCCGAACAAGTTATTCCCGAAGGTCAAGTGGGTGAATCCGCCGGGGGGTGGCCACAAGATGCCCGGGTGCGCCGACCGGAGTGCCATCCTGGCGAAGTACGGGGCGAAGTTTCGTGCGGTGGCAGGTGGGGTCCCCGCTGGTCGGTCGGTGGCGGAGCCGGTGGCAGGCGTGAGGGTTCAGGGTGCCGCGGGGACGGCGGGGGGGGTGGCAGCGCAGGCACCGGCGCAGGTACCGGCGCAGGCGGCGGGGCCGGCGGTATCGCCCTACCCTCCGTCGGCGCCACCGATGCGCCCGGTGAGCGGGGCGAAGTTGGTGACGGTGGCCACGCAAGCCAGCGCTTGGAATCGATTGTGTGCGCTCGGCGCAAATCTCACGGTGGCAGAGCGCGAGAAGATCTGGTTTGCGGCCGTGGATGCCACGGGGTTGGATCAGGTGGATATGACGACCGAGGGGTGGGCGCAGGTGCTGGCGGCGATTGAAGCGCGATTTGCGCAGGCTGGTGGCGCGGCAGTAGCGGGTCAGCCGGAGGATGATCTGGCGTTCTGAGTAGGGTGTGGGACGGCAGGCGATCTGGTGGTCGCCTGAACTGGAGTGGCAAAGCGGGGGGCGCGCATCCGGTTGAACACGCGCAATAGAGGATGTCATGGCAAAGATTGTACATGTACCGGTGGAGAAGGTGCGGACCGAGGGGTTGCAGGCGCGCGCAGCTATCAACCAGGAGGTGGTGCGGGAGTATGCTGAGGCGTCTACGACGGGCGGCGCCACGCTGCCACCTATTATCGTATTTCGCGATGAAATGAAGAACCTCTGGATCGGTGATGGGATTCACCGGTTGACGGCGGCCAGGAGCGTTGGGCAGAAGATGCTGCCGGCCGATTTGCGTGATGGCACACGGGCGGATGCCCTGCGCTTTGCGCTGGGCGCGAACAGCCTGCATGGGATGCGGCGGACGGCGGCCGACAAGGCGCATGCCGTCAAAATGGCCTACGAGCACCGGGCGGAACTGGGGCTGCCGGATGTGCCGGCGGCAAACCTAATTGCTGAAATTGTTGGGGTTTCTTGCAATTTCGCCTCCAGTCAACTTTGCACCGTGCAAAGTTGGGCCACTGCCACGGCCCGCACCGGGGCGGATGGAAAGACGCGGGAAGTGCCGCCGGTGCCGACCCGCCGACCGACCGCGGCGGCGGGCACGCCGGGCAGGACGGCGGGGGGGGAAGCAGCGGGGCTGGGCTGCGACGGGGTTACGGCGGGTCCGGCGGCCCCGCCCTACCGGAGGACGACGGGTGTAGGGCCGGAGAGCACGGGTGTGGCAGAGGGGATGGCGGGCGACGGGCTGGACGGCGACGGGGTTACGGCGGGTCCGGCGGCCCCGCCCTACCGGAGGGCGATGGGTGTAGGGCCGGAGAGCACGGGCGGGGCCGAGGGCCAAGCGGCGAAGGGGGCGGGGGGCGGCGGGGCGGCCGCGGGGGCGGCGGGCCGGCGC
>CAYSHQ010000391.1:0-2671 GCA_964430835.1 uncultured Lentisphaerales bacterium | reverse complement strand
GTATTCCGGCACCCTTCAAATCATGTAGGCCAGAGAAATATCGTCTATTCGCGAACAAGGCAGGGTCACGTTCAACCTGTGGCGGATGTTGCCATCCGCCGGACGCACCGGGGCATTGGTTTTGTATGCCCCGCAGCGTGCTACCCCTCCCGAATCTCTACAGGCAGCGTCTGCTTCAGCGTCTGCAGGATCTTCTGGAGCGATAGATTCACTTCGTCGTCTGTCAAAGTTCGACTCGGGGAGCGGAACTCGAGCGTATAAGCCAAGCTACGCTTGCCATGCTCCGCGCCCTTGGTTTCAAAAATATCAAAGAGTGCCAGATCAGTCAAGTCCGTCGCGCCAGATTTTTTTACGGTTTCCACGATTTCGCCATGCGTAACAGTGCGAGGGGCGACGAGCGCCAGATCGCGGCGTACGGCCGGGAAAGGCGGGACATTCCGGGCGGGGGTAATGCGCCCCACATTGGCTAGCAACGGCAGCAGTTTGAGCTCGGCGACGGCCACGGGCGCGTTGAGGCGGTACTGGTGCCGCCAGGCACTGCGCAATAGCCCGAGCAGCCCGATGGGCTCATTCTGTAGCAGGATTTCGGTGGCCCAGCCTGGTTCCATGGCTGGGTGGTCCACCGGACGCAGCGTGATGGCTCCGGCATGCAGGCGGGCGGCCAGTGCTTCCACGGCGCCTTTGAGCCAGAGCGCGGACTCCTCGTTGGTCACGGCGCGGCGGCGGTCGAGCGCGCTGCGGCCAACCGGGCCACAAAGACCGATGGCCACACGCTCTTCCTCGCACGGGGTGTCCGTCTCGTTGCGCCAGAAGACGCGGCCAATCTCAAAGAGGGTGACGGATTCCACCTGCCGCGCGGCGTTGCGCCCCAGTGCGCCGGAGAGTTGCGGGAGCAGGGCGTCGCGCAGGATGGCGTAGTCGGCGCTGACGGGGTTGGGGAGTGCCAGGCGGCGGCTGGTGGGGCGCGGGTCGAAGGTGTCGAGTTCCGGCGCGGAGAGGAAGCTGTAGTTCATGGCCTCGGTGAAGCCGAGGCTGAGGAGGGTGTGGCGGCAGAGGGAGACGGCGCGCACGCCGACGTCATCGGCGCCCGCCACGGCCACGCTTTGCGGCGCTTGGTCGGGGATGTTGTCCAGCCCATGCAGGCGGGCGATCTCTTCGATCAAGTCGGCTTCGATCTCCAGGTCCACCCGCCAGGAGGGGATGGTGAAGAGCGCCTGCGCAGCCTGGCGTTCCTCGAGTTGCAGGCCGAGGCTGGCGAGGATCTGGATCATGCGGGCTTCTTCGAGTGGTACGCCGATGACTTCGCGGCAGCGACGGAAACGCAGGGTGATCTGGCGTGGCGCGGCGGGGCGGTGGTCCACGTCAATCACCCCTTGGGACGCGGTGGCGCCGCCGAGCTGTACGAGCAGGGCGGTGGCGCGGCGGCTGGCCCAGTCGGCCAGCCCCGGATCCACGGTGCGCTCGAAGCGGCGGCCGGATTCGGTCTTCAAGTTGAGGAGCGTGGCGGTGCGTTTGACGGCGGGGGCGGCGAAGGTGGCGCTCTCAAGGAGCACGGCGTCGGTGCTCCCCGGGGCGATCTCGCTGCCGGCGCCGCCCATGACACCGGCCACGGCCACGGCGGCCTGCGGGTCGGCGATGACCAGCATCTGGTCGTCGAGTACCCGGACGATATTGTCCAGCGTGGTGAGGTGTTCGCCGGCGCGGGCGCGGCGCACTACGATGGTGTGGTCGGTGACACGGTGGTAATCGAAGGCATGCAGCGGCTGGCCGCATTCGAGCATGACGTAGTTGGTGACGTCCACGATCAGGCTGATGGGGCGCACGCCGCACTGTTCCAAGCGGCGTTGCATCCAGGCGGGCGCAGGGCCATCCTGCACGCCGGTCAGCACGCGGGCGGTGTAGCGCGGACAGAGGGCAGGGGCTTCCACGCGCACGCTGGCGAGCTCTGCCACGGGCACGCCGCTCTCCGGGAAGGCGATGTCCGGCAGCTTAACGGGACGCCCCAGCAGGGCGGCGAATTCGCGGGCGATGCCGATGATGGAGAGGCAATCGGAGCGGTTCCAGGTGATCTCCAGATCGAAGACCGTGTCCGGCCGCGGCAGGACTTCGGTGAGTGGCCGACCGGCGGGGAGTGCGGGGTCGAGCACCAGCAATCCCTCGTGGCTGTCGGAGAGGCCGAGTTCATCGGCGGCGCAGAGCATGCCGAACGATTCCACACCGCGGATCTTGGCCTTCTTGAGCTTGGAGCCGTCTGGCATGGTGGCGCCGAGCTGGGCGAGGCAGACCTTCTGGCCGGCCGCCACATTGGGGGCGCCGCAGACGATCTGCAGCTCGGTGGCGCCGTCGAAGACCTGGCAGAGACGCAGCCGGTCGGCATTGGGGTGCGGTACGCAACTGCGCACCTCGGCCACCACATACTTTTCGGCGCGAGCAAAGCCAATCTGTTCGATCCCTTCCACCTCCACGCCGGAGAAGGTCAGCTTGTCGGACAGGTCCTTGACCGTGAGGCCGGTGAGATCCACGTATTCGCTAAGCCAGGAGACGGGTACTTTCATGGGTGGGACTCCGGGGGGAGGGGCGAGAGGGGGGGGAGAAGGGTTCAGGGTTCAGGGGAGAGTTTCAGGGGGCAGGGTTCAGGGGGATAGTGTTCTTGGTGCTTGGTTCTTAGTTT
>CAYSHQ010000390.1:0-2671 GCA_964430835.1 uncultured Lentisphaerales bacterium | reverse complement strand
CGGCACATCCGCGAGCCCGGTGATAGCCAGGGCCGGCTGGGGCGCGAAGTCGAGGACCACCGGCCCGCTCTTCTTTTTTGGTTGGGCATAATAGGTCGGGAACGTGGCGGCGCGCAACGTGGCGCCGCGCGAGGAGACCTGCAAGTGCAGATCATCGGATTGCAGCGTGCGCAGCTCTTCCGGCAGCAGGTGCACGCGAGGCGCGACGGACGTGGGCGCGCTGGTGGTGATCTCCGGCACCGGTATGGCGGTGGCTGGCGGGAGATTCGTGGCATCCGCCGTGGCCACGCTCGCAGGTTGATTGGTGGCGGCCTGCGCGGCGGCCTGGCGGGCAGCGGCTTGCGCCGCCTGTTCCTTGGTGGCGAGACTCTGCGAGTGCCAGAGCCACGCCATCAGCGCGATAAACAACAGGGCGACGATCAGCTTTTCGTTGCGATTCATGCTATTTAGTCTTCCTAGGAGAGGTTGCCGCTGTGTCGCGGCGGTACCGGGTCATAGCCACAGGGGCCAAAAGGGTGGCAGCGCAGCAGGCGCCGCGCCGTGAGCCAGAGTCCGCGCCAGGCACCATGCTGGCGCAGGGCCTCAATGCTGTAGTTTGAACAGGAGGGCTCGAAGCGGCAGCAGTTTCCCATGTGGACGCCGAGCACGCCCTGGTAGACCCGCACACCGAGGATCAGCACCTTGCTCAACATGGACGCTCCCTCCAGATGCCAGCCCGGCGGCAGGTCGCGCGGAAGTCCGCTTCCACATCCTGCCGTTTGACGTGCTCAATCCGCCCGCGTGCCAGCAGCAGCAGATCCACATCGGGACGCAGATAGGCCCGGTTCAGTCGGAAGGCTTCGCGCATCAACCGGCGTGCCCGGTTGCGTGCCACGGCCGCCGGCAAGGTACGTCGACTGGTTACCACGCCGAGACGACGATCGGCATCCGGCGCGACCCGCAACCAGACCACCAAAAACCGCCCCGGCACGGAACGCTCCTGCGCAAAGGCCTCGCGATAGAGTGCGGGCCACATGCGGCGGGTACGCAACAAACAGAAATCCGGCGCAGACGCCTGGATTTCCGGCGAATCGGCGCCGGGGAGGGCACTTTTCGGCTCCCGGCCCATGGGATCGCTCCGTACGGCGTTAGACAGCAGTAAGGCGCGCGCGCCCTTTACGGCGGCGATTGGCAAGCACTTTGCGACCACCCTTGGTGGCCATGCGTGCACGAAAACCGAGCTTGCGCTGGCGTTTGATCTTGGAAGGCTGCCACAGCATCTTCATGGTAAACGGTACTCCTGATCGGTCGTGAAAAGAGGCGGTAAGAATACCATTTTTCCGGCGCGAGTCAACCACATCGCGCAACTTATTGCGGCGTGGGTGGTTATGGCGTGGTTTGTGCGGTTGACACACGGCGCGCACCGCAGTACCGTGTGGGGCGATGCGCGCCGAGCAATCATCCCAGACAAGTCCGATCACAGCTGCCGCTGTGACGGCGTGTCTGCGCACGCGCATACTGGGGCGTACGCTGCGGTGTCTGCCAGCGGTGGATTCGACGAATCGCCTGCTCGCGGAGGAGGGGGGCGCGGCGGCCGAAGGGGTAGTCGTGCTGGCCGATCATCAGACGGCGGGCCGCGGCCGCATGGGGCGCAGCTGGTTTTCGCCCGCGGGCGTGAATCTCTACCTGTCGGTGCTGCTTCAGCCGCGGGTGCACGTGGCGCGGTTGCCGACGCTGCCGTTGGTGGTGGGGTGCGCCGTGGCACGCACGGTGGCGGTGCTGGCCCCCGCTGTGCCTGTCCGGCTTAAATGGCCCAATGATCTACACGTGCAGGGCCGAAAACTGGGCGGCGTGCTCTGCGAGACGATCGCCGTGTCTGAGCATGCGGCCCAGGTGATCGTGGGGGTTGGGTGTAACATAAATCTCAGCGCGGCGATGGTGCCGGCGGAATTGGCAACCGTCGCCACCTCCCTCGCGATCGAAACCGGCCAATGGTTCGACCGGGCCGCCGTCACAGCGGAATTTTTGTACCAGTTGGAACTCGCCTATGGCGTCTGGTGCGAGCAGGGGTTCTCCCCATTCCTGCCGGAATGGACCGCACGCGATGCCTTGCAGGGGCGGCGGGTGCGGGTGGAGCAGGTTGGCCAGCCTTTGCTCGAGGGTCTGGCCGAGGGCGTAGACGACGACGGACTGCTGCAGGTGCGACAGGCCGATGGAACCCTGCGAGCGGTCTGCTCCGGCGATGCGCATCTGGTGTAAGAGGCGCACGCATGGTCTTTTCCTGAAGACCTGGTTCTGCGTACTCCCCGCCGGGCGGAATCTAGCCACAAAAAGCACAAAAGACACAAAAGAGCCGGTTTTTTGTGGTTTATGTGCCTTTTGTGGCCAACCATAATTGCCTGCGCCGATCCTGCCCATGTCCATACCCTCAGCAATCTAAACCTAACCCAATATTAGCATACACAAAAGCTGCTGCTGCGGTTACCACAAAGACCTTGCTACAGCCAGCCTGCATAAGGTGGCGCTTCAGGAAAAGACCATGCTCGACCTCGCTGGCCCGGACCGCATCACCGAATCTCGCACCGGGTACGAGCAGGACGCCTCCCGTGACTGGTGGCAGGTGTTGTCGCAACAGGTCTCCCTGAACCCCGAACCCTGAACCCTCTCTTCCTCCACGCCCCTGGGCCCGCCT
>CAYSHQ010000389.1:0-2673 GCA_964430835.1 uncultured Lentisphaerales bacterium | reverse complement strand
CCTACCACCTACCAACTAACACCTAAGACCTGCCACCTTCTCTCCGACGCGCTGTCAGTCACCGAAACCGGGATGCCCCCCCCGCCGGTCGGCGCATCTCCTTGCTGACAGTCCGGGCCAATCCCGCTACACTGCTGATCGGCGTGGTTTTTGTACCTGCGCCCCTGCTTTGGCATTCATGACACGAGGCCCCATGCTGACACTGATTATCGAACGTTCCACCCGCCACGCCGGCTGGGCGCTCTTCCGCGACACCACCTGCCAGCGCGCGACCGTGACCGACACCGAACCGGCACGCGCACCGGCTTGGCTCGCCGAGCTAGGCACCGCCCTCGACGAAGCCGGCGTACCCCTGGCCACGATCGACCGGTTCGTGGCCGGTCTGGGCCCCGGCTCCTTCTCCGGCATCCGCGCCGCCGTGGCCGCCCTGCAAGGGATGGCACTGCCGGGCGGCTCACCGCTCCTGGGGGTCAGCAGCGCCGCCGCCCTGGCATTCGCGCTCCTCACCGAACGCGCTGCCAGCGGCCACCACACCCCTGTAGCCGTGGTCGGCGATGCCCGCCGCGAACGCCTCTGGTGCGGCAGCTATACCCTGATCCACGGCCAACTGCGATCCTGCACCGTGGCAGGTGTCCGCCCCCTCACCCATGACGCCGATGACTTCCACCTGACCACCGTGGCGGAACTTCCCAGCCACCTGCCACCCGACACCGTCGTAGTCACCCCGGACTGGCAGCGCCTCGGCACCCGCCTCGCGGCTGTGCTCCCCGCCGCGCAACTCCTGCCAACCGAGCGCCTGCCAACCGCGCAGGATGTGGGACAACTCTTCCTGTCCGAGCCGGACGCCGCCCGCAAGGAACCGGCGCCGATCTATCTGCACCCGGCCGTGGCGGAGGTGCGGGCATGAGGCATGCGGCACAGGTGCGTTACCTCTTGCAGCTATGCGCATTCCTGCTGGCCGCCCCCGCCCTCTTCGCCCAGACCACCTTCCGCCGCCACCTCGACCGCGTGAACAGCCTGGACCCGGCCAATGCCGACTCGGTCCCCGCCTCGCGGGCCGCGGCGCTGGTCTACGAAACCCTGCTGGAGTACGACTACACCGCGCGCCCCTACCGCCTGATACCGGGCGTAGCCACCGCACTGCCGGAAGTCACCTCCAACCGGTACGTCTTCCACCTCGATCCAGCCGCGCGCTTTGCGCCTGACCCTTGTTTTGGGATGGACACCAACGGCACCCCGCGCGACCGTCCGGTCCGGGCGCAGGACTTTGTCTATGCCCTTCAGCGTCTGGCGGACCGCAAGCTAGCCTCCTCCGGCGCGTGGCTGGTGTTGGACAACATCCGCGGGATGCGCGCTTTTGCCGAACAGTCGGCCGGGCGCGAGCCTACCGACTACCGCCGCCAGCCCGAGGGGTTGCGCGCGCTGGATGACCAGACGCTCTGCATCGAGCTCACCCGCCCCTTCCCGCAATTCGCCTGGCTACTGGCCATGAGCTACTCGGCCGCCGTACCACAGGAAGCGGTGGCCTATTATGGCCGTGGCTTCAGCGAACACCCGGTCGGTTCCGGTGCCTACCGCCTCAGCTCGTGGCGGCGCAACTACGAGATGGTCTTTACACGCAACGCCGCCTGGCGCGGCTGGCAGAAGGGGCCGGCGGCGCTCGTCGCCGGCAGCGAGCGACCCTACGACCGAATTGTCTACCGCATTATGGACGACCCAGCCACGCGCTGGCTCGCTTTCCTGGGCGGCGAACTGGATTTCCTGGGAGAAATCGCCCGTGACAACTGGGATGCCGTGGTGGACGACCAGACCAACCTGCGACCGGAACTGGTCCGCAAGGGGATGCACCTGACCGGCATGCCCACCATGGAAGTAGCGTATATCGGCTTTAACCTGAAAGACCCGGTCCTGGGTCCCAACAAGAAGTTGCGCCAGGCTTTGAACTGCGCCTTCGACAGTCCATCGTGGGAGAAGTTCCTCAATCGCCGCGTCGTGCGTGCCGACGGTGCCGTGCCCCCCGGGGCCGACGGCTATGCATGCGAACCGTTCGCGTATACCTTCGACCTCGCCCGCGCACAGCAGCTACTGGCCGAAGCTGGCTATCCCGGCGGACGCGACCCCCAGACCGGCCGTCGCCTGACGCTCACGCTCGACCTCGGGCAGACCACCCAGGAGGCCCGCGAAGCCGTCGAACTCCTGGCCGCCTTCTTCGCCCGCGTCGGCATCGAAATCAAACCGCAATTCCAGACCTTCCCCGCCTTCCTGCGCAAGATCGCCAGCCACGAGACGCAAATGTTCCGCCTGGGGTGGGTCGGCGACTACCCGGACGCCGAGAACTTCCTCCAGCTCTTCTACGGCCGCAACCATTCGCCCGGCCCCAACCATTGCCAATACAGCAACCCCGCCTTCGACCGACTCTACGAAGAAGCCTGCGCCACCACCGACGATGCCAGGCGCCGCGACCTCTACCGCCAGATGCAAACCCTGATCCGCGAGGACTGCCCCTGGCTCTTCCTGCACTTCCCCCGCGCCTATAGCCTCCACCCCGACCGCCTGCGCAACTTCCTCCCCCACGACTTCCCCTACGGCATGGAGAAATATCTGCGTAAGTAGAGCTTGTCCCAAAACTCCCACTTTTGCTTCATTGTAACTGCTCAGGTGCCAGTGTTCAGT
>CAYSHQ010000388.1:0-2678 GCA_964430835.1 uncultured Lentisphaerales bacterium | reverse complement strand
CAGTAGCTCAGTAGGACAGAGCACCAGATTCCTAATCTGGGGGTCGCGGGTTCGAGCCCCGCCTGGCCTACCACTAAAAACGCTAGTGTTTCCCAATAAAACAGCGGTTTTTGCGGTGCCGCTGGTAAGAGGCGCCGGTCCCTGATTTCGGGTCTGGACGGCTATTCAGTGGGCATACACCGATCAGCTCAGCCACCCCCGGCGTGTGAGATCCGCCAAGATCTGGTCCACGGCCGTTTCTGGCGCGCAGGTGGCGGCCAGGCGCAGATCAGGTTTTTCGGGCGCTTCGTAGGACGCGGCGTCTCCGGCGGTCTCCGGCGTATCCACCAGGATCTCCAGGAAGCGTTCACGCCCAACGATGTCCCGCGCTGCGGTGCGGTCACGGCGGTATGGTGCAGCTATGGCGGTCAGCGTGATCACGCCGGCCTCGTGGAAGAGGCGGCAGACTTCCGCCACGCGCCGGAGCTTTTCGGTACGGTCATCCGCAGACTGTCCCAGGTCGCGATTCAAGCCATGCGCGACGGTCGCGCTATCCAGCGCAAAGGCGGCGTGGCCGCTATCCACCAGCCGTTTTTCCAGCGCCCGCGCCAGCGTGGCGGTTGCGGCGCTGTCGACGCCGGTTAACCAGAGCGTGGCGGGTTGCTGGCGCAGCAGTGCTTCACGCTGTGCCGGGGTGACCAGGCTGGCCGCGCTGGTCGGTTGGCGATCAGATGTTTCCGCTTCGGTGCGTTGGACGATCCGGTCCAGTAGCATGCCGACGCCGGCCGTGGCGTTGGTCAGCGGGTCGATGAAGATGAACGCGCCGGTGGCGCGGTTATGCTCGTACGGGTCCCAGAAGATCGGCCGGAAGGTCTCCAGCGTGATACGGCCGATGTCGTTGAGCCCCAGCTGTGCCACGTCCACATGGTGGAGCGTGTCCGGATCCACCCGGTAGTGCAGCCGGGCGACCGAGCCGCGGACGGATTGCGTAGTGTGCTTGATCTGGTAGGTTCGGCCGGGTTGCAGGGGTGTCTCCTGCATCCAGACGACCATGGCTTCGGCTGTGCGCGATACGCGCGGCATGTTGGTGGGGTGGCAGAGCAGGTCACCGCGCCCGATGTCAATTTCGTGCTCGAGTTGCAGGGTTACGGCTTGCCCGGCAAAGGCCAGCGCGGCTTCGCCGTCAAAGGTGGTAATGGCCTTGATGCGCGTTTGTCGGCCGGAGGAGGCCACGGTGATGGTATCGCCTTGGCGGACCACGCCGGAGGATATGGTGCCGCAGAAGCCGCGGAAGTCGAGGTTGGGGCGGTTGACGAGCTGCACCGGAAAGCGCAGGTCCACCAGGTTGCGGTCGCCGGTGGTTTCGACGGCTTCGAGGTGGTTCAGCAGGGTGGGCCCATCATACCAGGGCATGTGCGTGCTGCGGTCCACCACGTTGTCGCCACGCAGTGCGCTGATCGGGATATAGCGGATATCCGGGATGCGCAGGCGCGCGGTGAACTCGGTGTACTCTGCGCGGATGCGCTCGTAGGCCTCCTGGGAGTAATCCACGAGGTCCATCTTATTAATGCAGACCACCACATGGGGGATGCCGAGGAGCGAGGCAATGAAGCCGTGGCGGCGCGACTGGGTGAGCACGCCGTTGCGCGCGTCAATCAGCACAATCGCCAGGTTGGCGGTGGAGGCGCCGGTGGCCATGTTGCGGGTGTACTGTTCATGGCCGGGGGTGTCGGCGATGATGAAGCGGCGGCGCGGGGTGGAGAAGTAGCGGTAGGCCACGTCAATCGTGATCCCCTGTTCCCGCTCGGTCTTGAGGCCGTCGGTGAGCAGGGCCAGATCCACTTCCTCACGGTTGAGGCGCGAGGAGTCCTTGGTCAGCGCGGCCAACTGGTCGTCGTAGATGCTCTTGCTATCCTGTAGCAGACGCCCGATCAGGGTGGACTTGCCGTCGTCCACGCTGCCGGCGGTCGAGAAGCGCAGGAGGTCCGAGTTTTGGTTCTGGTGGAGGAACTCTTGTACGTTGGTTGTATTCACTTAGAAATATCCTTCGCGCTTCTTCTGCTCCATGGAGCTGTCCTGGTCGTGGTCAATCACGCGGGTGATGCGTTCGGAATTACGGACCACCATCATCTCCTGGATGATGTCGGTGATGTTCCGGGCGGAGGAGCGAATGGCGCCAGTGCAGGGCCAGCAGCCGAGGGTGCGGAAGCGGCACTCGATGGTTTCGACCTGGTCTTCGGCGCGCAGCTGCTGCGGATCGACGACCGGGAGCAGGAGCTCGCCGCGCGGGACCACCAGCCGCGGCGCGGCGAAGTACATGGGTACCACGGGGATGTTTTCGAGGTGAATGTAGTGCCAGACATCCAGTTCGGTCCAGTTGGAGAGGGGGAAGACGCGGATCGATTCGCCCGGGTTGATGCGGGCGTTGTAGAGGTTCCAGAGCTCCGGGCGCTGGTTACGCGGATCCCATTGGCCACGCTCATCCCGGAAAGAGTAGACGCGCTCCTTGGCGCGTGATTTCTCTTCATCGCGCCGGGCGCCACCGAAAGCCGCGTCATAGCGTCCTGCGCGCAGGGCATTGAGCAGCGCTTGGGTCTTCAGCAGGCTGCAGCATTTGACGGTGCCCAGCGTGCGCGGGTGCGCGCCGGCGGCGATGGCCTCTGCATGCTTGTAGACAATCAGGTTGGCGCCGATGTCAC
>CAYSHQ010000387.1:0-2680 GCA_964430835.1 uncultured Lentisphaerales bacterium | reverse complement strand
CCCTCCATCATACTTGGTGTAGGCGACTGGAACAAGGGATCCAGTGCCATGTTCAGGAATGCCTTCAATGAATTTCCCTGGTACACGAACGGAAGCACCGGCCTGGTGGATGCATTGGATGTGCACGTACAGAACTGGCAGGAATGGCCTATGATACACGTATTCCCTGAACCCCGAACCCTGAACCCCGAACCCTAATCTCTCTCTTTATGAGGCTCGTGTACGCCGCGACCCGCCTCTGCCTACCCTCGCCTCTGCCTACCCTCGCGCCTGGCTACCCCCGCAGCGTGCCGGCGGCCTTCTCTGCGCGATAGGCTAGCACCGTGCGGCGGATCCCCTCGGCGAGCGTAAGCGACGGCTGCCACCCCAGCCCGTGCAACCGGGCGCAGTCAATGAGCTTGCGCGGCGTGCCATCCGGCTTGGTCGCGTCGAAGACGATCTCACAGCGCGCCCCGCAGGCCTCGCGGATGAGCTCAGCCAGTTGCCGGATGGAGACTTCGGCACCGGAACCGACGTTGACCCAGTCCGGCGGGTTGGGGTGGCGCAGCAGGAAGAGGAGCGCCGCGGCCACGTCATCCACGTGCAGGAACTCGCGCAGCGGTGTGCCTGTCCCCCAGATGGTGACCGTCGCTGCGCCGGCCTCCCGGGCCTCCTCAAAGCGGCGGATCAGCGCCGGCATGACATGCGAAGTGGCCAGATTGTAGTTATCGCCCGGACCGAAGAGGTTGGTGGGCATGGCGCTGTGGTAGCAGACGCCGTATTGGCGGCGATAGGCTTCGCAGAGCTTGAGCCCTGCAATCTTGGCAATGGCATAGGCTTCATTGGTCGGCTCGAGCGGTCCGGTCAGCAGCGCGTCTTCCGGGATGGGCTGGGGCGCGAGGCGCGGGTAGATGCAGGAGCTGCCCAGGAAGAGCACCCGCGCGATGCCGCAGCGATAGGCGCCGTCAATCAGGTTGGCGGCAATCGCGAGGTTGTCGAAGAGGAAGCTGGCTGGCTGCGTACGATTGGCTTCGATGCCGCCGACTTTGGCCGCGGCAATGATCAGCGCCGTGGGGCGGGTCTGCTCGAGCAGGCGTCGCGTGGCGGCTTGGTCGCGCAGATCTACCTGCGCGAAGTCGCCGAGGATGGGCGGCGGCAACCTTTCGGCCTGCATGCGCCGGACAAGGGCCGAGCCGACCATCCCTTGATGGCCGGCCACGAAGATGCGTTCCAGGTGGTCCATACGGTCTTACCCTTCTGCGGCATCGCTGCGTTGCACGGCGAGTTCCTGGCGCGCGAGCTTGAGATCCGCCTCGATCATCATGCGGGTCAATTCGCGGAAGGTTACGCGCGGCTGCCAGTTCAGCACGCGTCGGGCCTTGCTGGCATCCCCCAGTAGCAGGTCCACCTCGCTGGGGCGCTCGTAGCGCGCATCGTGGCGGACGTACTTCTGCCAGTCCAGCCCGACCAGGTTGAAGGCCTCTTCGCAGAACTCTTGCACGCTATGGGTCTCGCCGGTGGCAATGACGTAGTCGTCGGGCTCTTCCTGCTGGAGCATCAGCCACATGGCCTCAACGTAGTCACCTGCAAACCCCCAGTCGCGGCGCGCGTCGAGGTTGCCGAGGTAGAGGTAGTCCTGCAGCCCATGCTTGATGCGCGCGGCGGCCATGGTGATCTTGCGCGTTACAAAGGTGGCGCCGCGCCGCGGCGACTCGTGGTTGAAGAGGATGCCGTTGCTGGCATGCATCCGGTGGGCCTCCCGGTAGTTCACCGTGGCCCAGTAGGAGTAGAGCTTGGCGCAGGCATAGGGCGAGCGCGGGTGGAACGGCGTGGTTTCGCGCTGGGGCGTCTCATGCACCTTGCCATACAATTCCGAGGAGGAGGCCTGATAGAAGCGAATCTTTTTGTCGAGTTCGGCTTCCCGGATGGCCTCCAGCAGCCGGATGGTACCAATGCCGGTGACATCGCCGGTGTATTCCGGCACATCGAACGAGATGCGCACATGGCTCTGCGCGCCAAGGTGGTAGACCTCGTCCGGCTTCAAATCGTAGAGCAGCTTGCTCAGGCGCGAGGCGTCCTCCAGGTCGCCATAGTGCAGAAAGAGGCGCACCCCCATGATGTGCGGGTCCTGATAGAGGTGATCGACCCGCTGGGTGTTGAAACTCGATGAGCGACGGATCATGCCGTGGACTTCGTACCCCTTGGCGAGCAGCAGCTCCGCCAGATACGAACCATCCTGCCCCGTGATGCCGGTAATAAATGCACGCTTCATGTTGCCCTCCCGTTCATGGGGAGATTCTGGCATAGGTGGATGGCGTTGACAACATCCATTCTCATGATCCCAACTACAAGCCCGACAGGATGCGGTTGGAGTCGTCGAGGAAGATCCCCTGCAGGTTCATGCGCAGCTTGTCAGGGTTGGACGCGTACTCCATGCCGTCGGCCTCGGAGACTTTCCCTTCCTTGATGAGCTGGTAGACGGCCTGGTCGAAGGTTTGCATGCCGTCCTCGGCGCCGGTTTCGATGGCGGCGGCGAGGAGGTCGAGCTGGTCGCGCAGGAGGATCTTGCGCACCGTGGGGGTGTTGATCAGGATCTCCACGGCGGGGATCACCACGCCGTCGATATCCGGAATCAGGCGCTGGCAGAGGATGGCCTGCAGGTTGCCGGCCAGGGCCTGGCGGGCCTGGTCGCGTTCGCTCT
>CAYSHQ010000386.1:0-2684 GCA_964430835.1 uncultured Lentisphaerales bacterium | reverse complement strand
CAGCAGGCCCTCCAGCGGGATTGGAACAATCGGAGGCCGTGGTGTGCCCTGTCCCAGCGCTTCTGCCGACTGGTCCAGTTCCCGGGCGACTAGGTCGAGCACCGACCCACCGCACATGCGTCCCTGACACCGGCCCATGCCTGCTCGAGTTACCATCCGCACCGCGTTCAGACTTGTCGCGCCTTCCGCGACCGCCCGGCGGATCTCACCGACGGTAATTTCCTCACAGCGACACAGCACGGTGTCGTCGGTCAGCAGATCCCCTAGATGCGCAGAGGCCGGAAACATGGCCAATAGCGCCGCGGCCAAACGCCGTTGACGGGTCAACTCGCGTTGTACAACACCAGCCCGCCCCGGTGTAACGGTCCGCCCTAACTGACGCGCAGCGCTCAGGGCCGCCAGCCGCCCCTCCCACTGCGCCACATCCTTGCCGCCAATGCCCGCGCCATCCCCCACCACAAACACCCCCGGTAGCGTCGTCTGGAGCCGCTCATCCCGTACTGGCAAGTACACCCGCTGCTCGGAATCGTAGCGATGCTGGCAGCCGGCCTGGCGCGCCAGTTGGATTGACGGCGTCAAGCCGTGTCCAAGGCAAATCGTGTCGACCACCACTGTCTCCAAAACACCGCCCTGGACTGGTCCAATGAAGGCGCGTTCCACTTGCCCATCGCCTTCAGCGTGGTGCACCCAATGCCCCCAGCGGTACGGCGTATGGGCTTTCCGCATTGTCCGCCACGCATTCCAACCTTCATTCAGGCGTTCCCATTGACCCCAAGCCGCGCGGGCGTGACGCCAGCCGTGCCACGGGAAGGGATTGGACTCAAGGACCGCGACGATCTCCGCGCCAGCCTCCAGCAGGTGCTGGGCCAAAACCAATTGCAACGGTCCGGAGCCACTGAGCAAGATTCGCTTGCCCGGCAACAGGCGTTGATGCTTAACCAGAGTCAGCGCGGCCCCGGCCGTCAGCACCCCCGGCAGTGTCCAGCCCGGAAACGGCATCGGCCGATCATGCGCGCCTAGTGCCAGGATAAGCTGTTTAGTGTGCAATCGGCGCGGCGTACCCGGTGGCCCATATAGACATAGGAGATAGCCGGTCTCTTCAGGGAAAATGCCCCACACGGCCGTCCCGGTAATAACGCGGACGTCATCGCGCGCGGCGCGCTCGAACAGGGGCCGGCCATGCGCATCGGGTGTGCCCCCCAGTTCGGCCGGCGTCTGCTTGAAATACTGGCCGCCCGGCCGCGAAAAGCTGTCAATTAAGGTGACCGGTACGCCGATCTCGGCGGCTTCGGCTGCGGCGGACAACCCGGCCGGCCCGGCGCCGATAATGGCAAGTTCGATGAGTTCAGACATGGGCTGGCACTCCGGTCTCCACCACCATGCCCACCTGCACTGGGGTCAGGCAAGCGCGCACATTGGGTTGTCCGTCAACGGTCACCAGGCAATCGAAACAGACCCCCATGCCACAGAACACTCCCCGGGGCGAATGCCTGCGGTCGGTATGGCGAAAGGTCAGCCGCCCCATCGCCAGCAACAAAGTCGCCACCATCTCGCCCGGATAGGCTTGAACAGACTCACCATCCACGGTGACAGCAATGGTGGCGCTGTCACTTGTGCGGTGCAAACGAGTGCTATTCATCACATTACTCATACTCCATTCCTCCTCTTATCTTAGCGCCGAGAACCGATCTGGCGCGAAGGCACCAAGATCCACTTGCAACGTCTCACCCAGGATCATCCTGGCCATCCACTCGCTGATCAGCGGCACCGCCGTAATGGTCTCCATAAACCCAGCGGCCACGAACAAGTTGTCGCGTCCCGGCACCCAGCCCACGAGCGGCTGTTCATCCGGGCTGAACGGGGTGGGAATTGCCCAAGCGCGCACCACCTGCACACCGCGCAACGCCGGATAAAGCCTTAACAGACCAGCGGCCACGCCCGTCAGCCCCCAAGCTGAGTTCCGGCGGTGCAATTCGCGAGTCTGGGTTACCGCCTCGGTGACCACGAGTGCGCCATGTGCGTCACGGCTGAAACCAACCGAAACAGCTCGCTCTTGCCCCAGGATCGTCTCGTAGAAGTCAGCAGGCTCGATGGTGTGGTTGAGGGGAAGCGCGATCGGGTCCGTGATGAACGCTTCGACATGGTTGTAGCATACCGGAATCTCGACGCCGGCCAACCGGCCGACCGCTGCCGTCCAGGCGCCACACGTGATAACCACCCGGTCTGCTTCAAACCATTCCCCGCCAGCTTCGACCGCCTCTACCCGGGCGCCGGTCACCCGCATGGCCGTCACCGGCGCCCGGGATATGAGATGTGCGCCGTTGCGCCGCGCCGCACGGGCATATGCATTGCAGAACAGAAACGGATTCAGTATGCCTTCGACCGCGTAGGCGGCCCCCAGTAAACCCTCTACATTTAGATAAGGCTCTGCCTCCTGCAGGGCAGCCTGATCCAGCATCTCGGTGGGGATGCCCGCTGCGGTGAGCTGTGCAGCGCGCCCTACCCACTCGTCCCAGAGATGCCGGGAGTTGATAAGGGCCAGGAATCCCAGCCGGCGCCACTCGAACGGGGAGTCCAGGGTCTCCTCCAGGGTCTCCAGCCGCGCCAGTCCCTCGCGTATCAGGCGCAGGTTCAGAGGGTCAAGATGACCCTCGGCCACCTGGGCCCGGCCGGTGCAAGCCGCC
>CAYSHQ010000385.1:0-2716 GCA_964430835.1 uncultured Lentisphaerales bacterium | reverse complement strand
GGTTGCCCATGATCCAGGAATCGAGCCAGAAATAGCCGCCGGTGCCGCCGAACATGCCCATGGGTTGCCTCCTTGGTTTCGAGGGAGTCGCGGGGGTCGAGGGAGTCGATGGAATCGAGGGTGTCGAGGGAGTCGATGGAATCGAATCAGTCGAATGATTCGAATCTCTCGATTCATTCGCTCTTGCCTCCCGACGCGGTCCTTGCTTGCGCGCACGGCGGCATCCGTCCGGCCGGCGATCACCACCGAGTAGCGTAGCTCTACCCATGTATATGCAGAAAACGGCGCAATCTTACACCGGCCTGGGAGAAATAACGCAACGCACACCGCCGCCCCCCCATTAGCCGCTTGCTGATCCGACAAAAACCGGTATGCTAGAACACTCAAACAGGCAGGGATCGGCCGCGTTCTGGAGACGCGTGCTTTGCCTGTCGCGCCAAGGCCATCCATGGAACTAATCGTCATCGCCGGTTTTCTCGGCTCAGGCAAGACCAGCGTGCTGCTGCACCTGGCGCGGCCGCTGGCCGCCGCCGGGCGGCGGATCGCCGTCATTGAGAATGAAGTCGGCAAGGTCGGCATCGACGACCAGCTGCTGGCCGCCGAGGGGTTGCGCGTCAAGGAACTCTACTCTGGCTGCATCTGCTGCTCGCTGCGCACCGATCTGGTGCAGACGCTGCTGGAGCTGGAACGCAGCTGGAACCCGGATCTGGTGCTGCTGGAACCCTCCGGCGTGGCCGGTCCTGACCAGGTGCTGGATGCGCTGGTCGGCTATGGCGGCGAGATTGCAACGCGGCAGGTGGCGGTGGTACTTGATGCCACGCGCGCGGCGCTGCTGCAATCCGGCACGCTGCCGCTCGTAGAGCGCGGCATCAAGGTAGCTGACCTGCTGCTGATCAATAAGTGCGACGCAGCCGCCCCGGAGGCCACCATGGCACTCACCGCCTGGGCGCAGGGGCTCAAGCCCGACGCCACCGCCTTTGCCATCTCCGCGCAGACCGGGCACGGACTGGACGCCGTGGCCAGCCACCTGACCGCCACGATCCAGAGCAGCGCGCCGGCGCGCCCCCAGCGCCGCACCAGCCGCCGCGCCGCGGCAGCCGCGCACCACCACCATCACCATGAGCGGACCGACGAACTAGCAGCGGCCTTTGCCTGGCATGGCCAGCTTACGTGGCCCACGCCGGTGGACGCCCAGAGCGTGCAGGCACAGCTCGCCGACCTGCTGCAACAAATGGCCTGCGCAAGCGCGCCCAACACCCCATCCCTCCCCGGCCATATCAAGGCGATCATGCAAGTCCGGCCGGCCGGCGGCTATCTATTGCTCAGCACCACCAACACCACCCACCCGCCCCAGCCGCGCGGTCGCCTACCAGCCACGTTCCAGCAAGCCGAACTGACCTGCAATGCCATCCTCTTCGGCACCACCAAACCCCGACTGCAAAGGCTCTTCCAGAAGCTACTGAAAGCATCGCCGCTGCATGCGGCGATAAAGCGTAAGGCGCGCTGATACATGGCCTATCGCCGCACCATCCTGACCATCGGTCTGCTCGCTCTTCTCACCGGTTGCACGCGTGCGCCCGACCCGCATCCGCTTGTGATCCCGCCGGGCTGTTCGTGGGCATCGCTCCTAGCGGAGGCCACAGATCTGCGCACCCTGGCCGAGCCGGTTGCCACCAATATGGCCAGCCGGATGTTCTCCAGTTGTGCCGACACCGGAAAGGTCATACTCGCCAGCCTGGCACCAGAAATCACCGGCGACATGGATCACGGTTTCTTTCCGGCGGTCGACCAGGATGCCAACGGCGTGTGCGCCACCCTGGGCGAATTTGACGGCCCTGGTGCCATCACCTGGGTCTGGTCCGCCAACCCCGTGGGAACCATCGGACTCTTCCTTGACCACCAGAAAGAGCCGGCGCTCAAAATGCCTTTTGTCGACTTCCTGACTGGGCGCTTTCTACCGGTCGCACACCCCTTCGCCGCGTTGACCTCCTACGGTTACAACCTGCCCTTTCCCATCGTTTCCACCTCACACTGCAAATTGGTGCTATGGGCGCCGCAACGGGCCAACCTGGCCGAACTGTACTACCAGGTCTTCTGGCAAGCGCTCCCGGACCGCACCGACCTCCGCCCGTTTGCGATCACAGATATCCAGCAGCAAACCAGTCTGCTGCGACAACTCGCCCGGCGCCTGGCAACTATCCCTCGCACCCCGAACCCGCCACCCGAAGCAGGCACCACCAACACGACACGGTCGTTCGCCCTCGGTGCACACCAGACCATAAACCTACTACCACCCCGCGGTGCGCATGCCATTACCGGCCTGCGCCTGACCGGGCGAACCAAGCACGACCTGCAAGCGCTGTGGGTGTCTGCCCAGTGGGACGGCGCACCGGCCATACACACGCCACTGCACATGCTCGCGGGCGTCTCGTCGAACCTGGAAAACAGCAGTTCGCTGCCAGCCACGGTAGACGGTGCCCAAGTCACGCTTCGCTGGTTCATGCCGTATGCGTATTCCGGCCAACTGACGATCAGCAATGGCGCCGCACGCGCTCAGAACCTGACGGTGACGATGTGGACGCAGCCCATTGATGCCGCGCGCTACCCCCTGCGCTTGCACGCCAACTATCAGCAAGCCCTGGCCATGCCCACGGACGGAGGCAACATCCTGACACTGGCCGAAACGGAAGGGCCGGGACGTTTTGTCGGCTGTGTA
>CAYSHQ010000384.1:0-2721 GCA_964430835.1 uncultured Lentisphaerales bacterium | reverse complement strand
TGGAATCGCACCCCCGGCGCCGTGTTCGTGCTTGCGCCCTGCGCCTTCGTCCGCTAGCCTTACGAACCTGATGTAGTTTGTCTGGTTGGGCGGCCGTACCAAGGCAAACCTCGCGGCCTGGGCCGGATGCGTTCAGCGCGCCTAACCAGAAGGAGCCTAGCTATGAACACCAAACCCGTCGACAACCTGAAGGCGATCCGCCCCCGCTTTCTCGCAGACGAAGCCTTTCGCCAACTGCGCTGCGGCGATGTGGATGGCTACCATCGCAGCATCGCCGCCCGCACGGAAGTGGATTTCTCGTACTCCGACCTGCGCGGTACCGACCTGCGCAACGCGGACCTCGCCAAGGTCAAGCTCACGGGTGCCTACCTGCGCGACACCGACCTGCGCGGACAGGACCTCCGGCAGCATGACCTGGAAGGGTGCAGCCTCTACCATGCCCACATCAGTGGCGTCTGGTTCCCGGCTGATTTCTCCGCCGAGGAGATCCGTCTCAGCTTGGAACAGGGGACCCGCCTACGCCGCCGCTAGCCCCCGGGGCGCATCCCGGGCGCAGCCCTGCCTGCGCGTTGCGGAATTGCCCGCGAGCGGGTTCGTCTGCTACAGTGTCTCGTGCACAGGAAACCTGCCATAGACAACCTCTCCCAGGCCGCCGCGCTCCCCGTGCGTACGCCCCTGCTCTCCGCCACCGCCTGGCGGCGGGCGGTGCGCAGCTACCGGGAAGCCTGCCACCTGACCCCGGTCCTGCTTGATCCGGAAGGACGCCAGGCACTGGGCGAACCGGGGGCGTTGGACAACCTGCCGCTGGTGATACAAGCACGCCGCCACGCCATCCACGAGAGCCTGCGCTGGGGCGAGCCCTATATCTTTCTGCTGGCTTCCGGGGTGATCAGCTGGGCCGTGGCACTGGTGGATGGCCAAACCCTGCTGGGCGGCGTCTGCGGCGGCGAGGTAACCTGCGACGACGACCGCCTAGACTTGGTCGACGTCGCCCAACACCTCTCCCCGTGGGGTTCCGCACAGCAGCAGGTACGCGCCCACCTGCAAGCCCTGCCCGTCTGGCCACAGACGCAGATCCACGCCGCCGCCGACCAACTGGCCGAGACCGTCTACGCCGTCAGTGCCTGGAAGCCGGATCTGTGGCGGGCAAACCGCGAGAACGCCCTGCAGCAACGCCAGATCGCTGAAGCCATCCATCAGGGCAAAGGCACGACCAACCGCAAATGGCCAGTCGCCGAGGAACGCCGCCTCTTACTGCTCCTGCGGGCAGGCGACCAGAACGGCGCACGCAAGCACCTGAATCAACTGCTGGCCTCCATGTTCCTCGACTCCCCCCGCCAGCCCGTGCTGCAGGCGCGCGTGCTGGAACTGCTCGGCTACCTGATCCGCGTAGCCATCGAGGACAGTCCGGAACGGGCCTCCCTCATGACGGCCCACCAACGCTGGATGGAACAGATCATCGCCGCCAACACCTTTGAAGGGCTCTCCCACGTGGTGCGCGACGCCCTCGATGCCTTTCTACAGGAAGTCGCGCAACAGGGGCGGAGCCGCACCAACCTGCACGTGCGACAGGCGCTGGACTATGTCAGCCAACACCTGACCGCGCCGATCGCGCTGTCCGACGCCGCGCAGGCCGCCGGCATCAGCCGTTTCCGTCTGGCACACCTGCTCAAGGCCACCACCGGCCAGACCCTGTTGCAACACGTCAAACGCCTGCGCACCGACGAGGCCCGCCGCCTGCTGGAGACCACCACACTCTCCTGCGCGGCGATCGCCACCGAGCTCGGGTTCGCCGACCAAAGCCACTTCACGCGTCACTTCCGCGAGATCGCCGGTATTACCCCCTCGCAATATCGCCGGACACGCCGCCTGCACCCGGCCTGATGGCGCGGATTTGACATTGCGCGGCGCATATAGGATTATCATACCTGTGTCTGTGCGAAGCCGCGCCGAGGCGACCCCCGGCTGCACGCACCCGCCACACCAGCATAACGGAACACGCCCCTCATGAACGACTTCTCCCTGACTTCGATGATCCAGCAAGGATGGCCGATCCTCTCCATCCTGCTGCTCATGTCCATCTTCTCCTCGGCCACCTTCATTGACCGGATACGGGCCTTACGGCGGACACGCTGCAACGCGCGCCAGTTCGTGCGCTATGTGATCCGCGTGATCGAGGAACGCGGCCTGGAACCGGCCATTGACTATTGCGCCAAGCACCCGGTGCCAGTCGCCCGCACCGTGCTGGCCGTGCTGGAACAGAACGGCGACCGCGCGGCCCGCGAATCCGCCATGGAACATGCCGTGGAGCTCGAGGCGCACGACCTGAGCGTAGGCGTCGCGGCGCTCGGCACGATTGCCAGCGTGGCACCGTTTGTCGGCCTGCTTGGCACCGTGATCGGCATCATCAAATGTTTCAACAGCATTGCCGTGAATTCCGGCGGCGGCGCGGAAGTCGTCTCTAAGGGCGTAGCCGAGGCGCTGGTGACCACCGCCTGCGGCCTGCTGGTGGCCATCCCCTCAGTGGCGGCCTACAACTACTGCGTGCACAAGATCAAGAACCTGGCCAAAGACACCCACCTTGCCGTCTATGACCTGGTCACCTGGCTCTCGGAGCGCAAGGATCCGCCCTTATGGGACGGCACCCGCACCGCCAGCAAGGCGCGCGAATGAAAGGCGGATCTTCCAGCGATAAATATGAGGTCGTGGCGGAGATCAACA
>CAYSHQ010000383.1:0-2723 GCA_964430835.1 uncultured Lentisphaerales bacterium | reverse complement strand
CCATTCGCGTTCACTCGCGTTCTCCGCCCGGCCTGACAGTCACGCACCATGAGCCCGGCCCACAGCTGTTGCATCGCGGACTCCGGCGCTTCCATGACATCGCCTTCTGGCGCATTGGCTTGGGGCGGCTGATTTGGTACTCTCACGGCTTGGTACGTTCATGAGAACCAAGCACGATAACCGCACAATCTGGCTGCACGGCGCCGCGCTGCTCCTCGTGGGCGGCTTGCTGGCCGGCTTGCTGGCCGGTTGCCGCAGAGCGCAGGGTCGCGAGCCGGTACTTCCGGTGCGCGAGACGCACATCTGGGTGGTGCCCGCGGAGGAGACGCGCTTGCCGGCACCGCGCAGCGTGGCGCGCGGTGCCCCCGGGGAGATGGTGGTGCTGGACAACGCGGCGCGCGTGCTGGTCTACGCCACCAACGGTGTCCTGGCGCGACAGTGGCGGATGCCGGAGAGCACGGCGGGCAAGCCCGAGGGCGTGGTGGTGCTGCGGGACGGCCACGTGGTGGTCTGCGACACGCACTATCATCGCGTGGTGGAGTTTGGCGCCACCGGGGAGGTGGTGCGCCTCTTCGGCCGGGAAGGGCAGGCCCCCGGGGAGTTCATCTACCCGGTGGCCGTGGCAGCCGATGCACAGGAGCAGCTCTACGTCGCCGAGTATGGCTCCAACGATCGCGTGCAGGTCTTCACCCGCGACGGGCGCTTTGTGCGGGCCTTCGGCGCGTTTGGCACCCAGCCCGGGGCGTTCCAGCGCCCCTCGGGCGTGGTCTGGCACGCCGGGCTGGTGTATGTGGCGGATGCGTTCAACAACCGGATTCAGGTCTTCACCGAGCAGGGGGCGTTCCTGCGCGTGCTGGCGACGCCACCGCTGCACTTCCCGTATGACCTGAAGATCGAGCCGCGGGGAACCCTGATGGTGGTGGAATATGGCGCCGGCCGCCTCTCCCGCCTGGATTTGGAGGGTCGCCTGCTGGGGCGCTTTGGCACGACCGGCGCCAGCCTGGAACAGCTGGCCACGCCTTGGGGGATGGCGGTGACCGGGGATGGCCGGGTACTGGTGGCCGATACCGGAAACCGCCGCCTGGTGGAAGTGGTGATGAAGGAAACCGCCGTACACCGTGAGTAACGCCACGCATAGTAACGGGCTCCGCTTCCCCGCGCTCCAGAGGCGCAGCGTGCGTTCCCTGTTCCCCCCCCCGCGCCGGCCGCTGGGCTGGGGACAGCTGTGGCCCTTGCTCCTTTTCATGGCGCTGCTGGGCGCGCTCGGCTTGGGGGCGAGCTGGTGCCTGGGGGTGGTCTTCACCAACCTCTGGCCGTTTGGCCTGCTGGCCGTTCTCCCCTGGATCTGGTGGCTGCACGTGGCGGGCTATGCGGGGCTGCAGGGGGTGCGGGCCGGGGCGGCGCTGTTCCTCCGTCTGCTGGTCGCGAGTCTGGCGGTGCTGGTGCTGACCGAGCCGCGCGTGAGCCGGGAGACGCAAGGGCTCTCCCTGGTTTATGCGCTGGATGTGTCGGACTCCATGGGGGCCAAGGTTTCCGACAAGGCGCTGGGGTTTGTGGTGAAGAGCGCCGGCGCGAAGCCGGAGAAGGACGAAGCCGGGCTGGTGGTGTTTGGGCGTGACGCCGCTGTGGAACTCCCCCCGCGCGCCAGCTTTCCGTTTGAGGTGATCAATACGCGCGTGCCCCGGGATGGCACGGACCTGGCCAAAGGGCTGTCACTGGCGGCGGCCATGGTGCCGGAACAGCGGCAGGGGCGCGTGGTCCTGGTCAGTGACGGGGTCCAGACCGATGGGCGGCTGGACGAGGTGCTGGATGAATTGGTGCGGCGCAGGATCGCCGTGGATGTGCTGCCCGTGCAGTATGATTTTGCCGAGGAGGTCTGGCTGGAGCGGCTCGATCTGCCGCGTGCGGTGAAGGTGGGCGAGACCTATGAGGCCACGGTGCTGCTCTCCTCCCTGCAGCCGGGGCGGGGGACGCTGGTGTTGCGGGAGAACGACCGCGTGATCGCCGAGCAGGCGGTGCACTATGCGCGCGGCAAGAACCGCTTCACGTTGCCGCTCTACCTGCGCGCCCCCGGATACTATGAATATGTGGCTACGATCGAGCCGGCCGCCGACAGAGACGGGTGGCGGGAGAACAATACCGCCATCTGCAGCCTCTACCTGAAGGGGGAGGGGCAGGTCCTGGTGGTAACCGATCCCGGCGGCGACGCACGCGACGCGCAGAACCTGGTGGCCGCCCTCCGGGCGGGGCGGCGCCTGGTGGAAACGAAGAGCGCCTATGAATTTCCGCGTGATGCCATGTCGCTGCTGCCGTATGACGCCGTGGTCTTTGCCAATGTCCCTGCCGACTGCCTGGATGCGGTCGCCATGCAGGCGCTGCGCGATGCGGTCTTCCATCAGGGGATTGGCTTTCTGATGGTCGGCGGGAAAAACAGCTTTGGCCCCGGCGGCTATCATCGCACCCCGGTGGAGGAGGCGCTGCCGGTCACTATGGACACCACGCAGAAGAAGGTGCTCCCCAAGGGCGCGCTGGTGATTGTGCTGCACACCTGCGAGTTTCCCGAGGGGAATGTCTGGGCCAAGCGCATCGCCAAGGAGGCCATCCGCGTGTTGAGCGCCAAGGATGATGTGGGGTTGCTGATCTACGGCTGGGGGAATAACCAGAACGGCGACCAATGGGTCTTCCCGATGACGCCCGTCCGTGAGTATGACCAGTTGGTGACG
>CAYSHQ010000382.1:0-2726 GCA_964430835.1 uncultured Lentisphaerales bacterium | reverse complement strand
ACGGATCCTTGGTCGCCATGACGCACTTGATCTCGTGGTTGTTGACCACCAGCACGTCCGCCTCATCCTTGGCCACGTCGCTCTTCTTGGTGGTCACGGCGTGCTTGAACTTGCCGTGCACCGAGTCGTACTTCATCTGGTACGCGAAGTAGTCGGCATCGGTGGAAATATCCACAACCGCCACTACGTCAATCTGATCCTTGCCCTTGCCGAGCAGTCCCTGATCGCAAAGAGCCTGGAACGCCATGCGGCCGATGCGGCCGAAACCATTGATACCAACCTTGATGGCCATTGTAACCTCCCTTAGGAACGCCCGGCACGGGCACTCTTCTTACGGACACGCGTCAGCTCGGCAACCCTGCCGCGCACAGCCGGAGGGACCACCCACCGCGCCATCCGCACGCCCGTTCGAAATCGCGCATCACTTTACCGGAACCCCCCCGACAGGTCAATGGCGAACGAAAAGAAATGTATTAAGAAAACGAAGGAATGAACGGAATTCTTTTGGGGCGACCAAAATGCGCGCCGACCAACTTTGGGCATGGACATTGCCCCCCTCGGCCGGTAGGCTTATAAGACATGCCTCCTTTGACCACTACTTCACCCGCTGCGGCGCGGGGCCGCGGCAGCTGGCGCCTTGGGTTGCTGGTGTTCACCGTGGCCCTGTTTGTGCTGACGGGCGGCGCGCTGCTCTCCCTGCTCTGGCAAGAGGACGGGAAGGCGGAACCGCGTCCGCCGCCATCCGATGAGTCGCCGCGCTATGCCGCCCGCCGTACCACCCTGCCGCTCCGGAACAGCTTGCGCCCTCCGCCGGACTGGACGCCATTTGATGCGCTCACAGCCACCAATCTGGCGCCCGCCACCGGCACAGCCCGGCCACTCGACGCCACACCCCCTACCCGCTCCGGCTTCCGCCTGCTGGCTGAGGACGCCGCACGTATGCTGCCCACTAACGCACCGCCGGCACGCAGCACCACCGGGCTCCCCGTCTTCCAGGCCTTGCGGGCCAGCCGCGGCCAACCCATCCCCAAGGAGATCATCGCACTCGCCAACGAGATCACACGCAACTGCACCACCGATGCTGAACGCGCCAAAGCGATCTATGACTGGATCACCAGCCACATCACCTACGACTGGAAAGTCTGGGCTGACATGGTAGCCGGCGCCGGATCGTACACCCAGCCGCAAGACCCTTGGAGCGTCGTACAACGCGGCACCGGTGTCTGCGCCGGGTATGCCTGGCTCTTCAATGCCCTCGCTGGCAGCGTTGGCATCCCGGCCGACTTTGTCATTGGAGATGTCCGTGGCTACCGCGGCACGACGGACGATGCGCTCGTCAACAAATTCCAGCACGCGTGGAACAGCGTGAAGATCGGCGACCAGTGGTATCTGATGGATGCCACCTGGGGTGCCCGCCAGAACGGCGAATCCGACAGCGACTACCTGGCACGGCGGGATTACTACTACCAAACCCCCGCTAATCAACTGATCTTCGACCACCGACCGGAAACGACGGAGTGGCAACTGCTCGCCAACCCCGTGACCGACGAGGCCTTCCGGGCCTTGCCCAACCTCAAGCCCGCCTTTTTCCGCGACAATTTACGCTTGGGCAATGCCTTTGCCGACACCCTTACCACCCCGGCCGAGCAACCCGCCAGCGTGATTGTCATCGCCCCGCAGAGCATTCTGCTGACTGCCACGCTTTCGCGCAACGGGCAGGACATCAGCGCCGGCAAGCTCGCCCTGCGGGAAAGCGGCACCCGCCGCGATGTGATCATCGCCGCGCTGCCAACCGGCGAATATATCCTGCGGCTGTACTCCAAACCCGCTGCCCAAGCCGGACCCTACGAATGTGCCGTGGATTATCTGATCACGGTGGGGGGGTCCTGAACCCTGTGGCCTGAAACGCTGGCTTCTCTGCTCGGCACATGCCGCCCACCCTCACATACGTTCTCGGCACCTACCCCAGCACCAGCGAGACCTTCATCGCGCGCGAGATTGCCGCGTTACGCCGACGGGGGTGGTCACTCGACGTGGTTTCGCTACAGGGGGAAGCCGCGCTGGCCAGGCCGACCAACCCGTACAAACCCTGGCCGATCGGCGCGCTGGCCTGCGCCGCCCTGCGCCAGACACTCCCGCTGCTTTGTCACCTGCCACGCTTACCCCTGCAACTCCTGCGCCACCTGCCACAAGTCGCCACCCTGATCCAGCGCGTGCGCGCCAGCGGTGCCACCGGCATCCATGCCCACTTCGCGCACCTGCCGGCGGACGTGGCCCTGCTGGCCGCCCGCCAGACCCGCACCCGCTTCACCTGCAGCGTCCACGCCTGGGATCTGTTTGCGCAACCGGTAGCCGCGCTGCGCCGGCGTTTACGCCCCGCCATGGCCGTTTGTGCCTGTTCCGAGGCAGCGGCAAACCGCGTCCTCGCCGCTGGCATCCCCGCCACCCGCATCCATCTCATCCACCATGGACTCCCCCTGGCGCAATACCCCTACGCCCCCGCACCCCGGGCAGAACGGCAGATCCTGGCCGTGGGCCGTCTGGAGCCCAAGAAAGGGTTCGACCTGCTGCTGGCCGCCTGCGCCCAACTCCCCCCCCGCTCCTACAGCTGTCAGATCCTGGGCGAAGGAACGCAACGGTGCCAACTGGAACAGCTCATTGCGACCTACAACCTGCAGGGCCACGTCTCCCTGCCGGGGATCGCCACCCCCGAGGCCACCCGTCAG
>CAYSHQ010000381.1:0-2757 GCA_964430835.1 uncultured Lentisphaerales bacterium | reverse complement strand
GTCCATGGACTAAGTCAACCAGGGCGAAGTGCTGACCTCTGATCTCTGACCTCTGGCCTCTGGCCTCGGCTCCCGCTAAACTCCGTCATCGTCGCCTCCCCCGCCGCCGCGACACCGTGTCCGGACACCACCTGCCACACGGTCAGCCACAAGATGCGCAGATCCAGCGCGAGACTTTGGTGGTCCACATACCAGACATCCAGCCGGAACTTCTCTTCCCAAGAGAGCGCGTTGCGGCCATGCACCTGCGCCCACCCCGTAAGCCCGGGGCGCACCGCATGCCGCCGGGCCTGCTCCGCCGTGTAGCGTGGCAGGTAGCGCGTCGGTAAGGGACGCGGCCCGACCAGACTCATCTCGCCGCGCAGCACGTGCCACAATTCCGGCAGTTCGTCGAGGCTGGTGCGGCGCAGCACGCGGCCGAAGGGCGTCAGGCGCTCGGCGTCCGTCCCATCCCCAAGCCGCATGGTACGAAACTTGATCAACAGGAATGGGCGCCCCTGCTGCCCCGCGCGCTCCTGACGAAAGCAGATCGGACGCCCCAGGCCCAGCCAGACCGCCAAGGCCGTCGCACCCAGCAGCACCAGCCAGAGCGGCGCAGTCAGGAGGACAAGTAGTAAATCCAATACCCTTTTCATGATGCCAACAGGCCGTCGGCCGAACCGCACCCTACCAGATTACACGCACGCCAGGGTAGCGGGCAATCACTGCGTCGCGCGAAATCAGCGAAAGGCCGCGCGTTGCACATTCCGCCAGCAGAATTCGATCAAAAGGGTCGTTGTGTAGGTCCGGTAAAGCTACAGAGGCCTGCGCAACACGACTGGTCACCGGCAGCTCAATCAGCCCATGATGCGCAATCGCGCGTGTCCAATACGCTTCGGCGGGTAGAGGGAGCAGCAAACGACCGCGCTTGACCAGCAACGCTACTTCCCAAGCGGATACAACCGAGATATGCAGCGAAGCAGGGTGGGCACGAATCGCATCGCGCGCGGCCGCCGAAAGTTGGCTCGGTTCAGACGCCAGCCAAATCAACACATGTGTGTCGAGCAACATCACCGGAGCGACTCCGGCCAATCCGCCGCGGCCACGGGGGCCGTGGGATCCCCGACAAAAACCGCCCCGGCTAAAGCAGCATCAGGCAGAAGGGGATCCGCGTTGGTCCGCAGGGGCACAATTTCCGCCACCGGCACGTTATGGCGACAAATAACAACCCGAACCCCGGTGCGTTCCACGGCGCTGACGATCCGTGAAAAATGCGTTTTGGCACTATAGACACTCATTTCGGTTTTCATGCTTATAGTTTCCCACGCTTACCTAGTCTGGTCAAGGCAGACTATTTTTTGTCTACATCCGCTGATCGAGCTGTTTGCCCGTCTCGATATGGGCAAAGGTCGGCAGGTATTCCCGCAGCACAGCCACCACCTCCGCCTTGGTCACTTCTTCCCGTGCCAAACAGGTCTGCAGGCGCCCGATGATCGCATCGACCTCGGACAAGCTGCGCCGCTGCGCAGGACGAATCACCCCCAGCGCCGCAAAGTGCGCCAGCTCCGGCTCCTCGCCGTGCGCCACAAACTCCTCATCCGGCTTCTCCCCGGAGGTGTCCGAATCAAAGAAATAGACCGGGTATTTCCGGGTGGCGGGCGTCCAGACCGCCGCCTTCTGCCGCGCCTCCTCCTCGCTGCCACACAGATCGGCTGCCAACCCCAACGCCGCCAGCAACTCCTGCGCGACGTCCGTGAACGCCAGCAGATCCCGCGACGCCTCCAGCTTCGGGAAGAAGATCGACCCCGCTTCGCCTAAAATCGAAGCCAGCAGACAGAGCTCCCCCGCCTCCTGCGGCGAAACAAAATAGCGCCGGATCCCCCGCGGACACGACCACGGCTGACGCCGGCTCAGCCGCTCCAAAAAGCCCAACGGCAGACTCCCATTAGAAAACGCCACATTCGCAAAACGCGCCGTCGTCGCCGGCACCCGCCCCGCAAAGGCCAGGATCACTTCCTCCATCAACTTCTTGCTGGCACCCATAATGTTGACCGGGTTCGCGGCCTTGTCGGTGGAGACGCAGAAGAAGCGCTCCGGCGTCCGGGTCGTCAGCAGTTCCAGCAACTGCCGCGCCCGCACGACATTGTTCGTCAGCATGGCCTCGATGGAGAAGATGTCCTTCTCGCTGCGCACATGTTTGTGCGCAGCGAAGTTCGCCACCACCTCAAAGGGCCCCGCTTGCCGTACGATCTTCTCAAAGACGCGATCACCCAGCCCCACGGGATAAGTGAGCAGTCGCTCAGGCACGCGCAGCCCGGCCGTGCTGCGCAGATCGCGCACGAGTTCCGTCAGCCCATTCTCATTCAGGTCGACCACGCAGAGCGAGGCGATGGGAAAGCGTAACACGGCCTTAATATAGGCCGCGCCAATGCTCCCCGCCCCGCCAATGACGAGCACGTGGCGGCCGGCCAGGCGCGCGCGCAACGCGTCATCGTGCTGGTGCAGATCCTGCGCCAGCAGACTGGTCGCGCGCCGTGTAACTTTCGCACGAATGAACGCGTCTAAATCAAAATCAAGCTGCATACGTTTTCCTCGTTTCATTTTGATACATTTGTTGCCACCCGTACTCACCGACGCACTGCAAACCGTTCTCACAGGCTCTCTGCCACGCGGCAGGTGTGGAGTGCGGCGGCTTGCCGCCGCTCTTCTCCGCCGCGGCTCGCCGCGGCGCCGCACGCGTTGCGCTCACGGCCCCTGTCGCTGTCGCCCGCCATCCCC
>CAYSHQ010000380.1:0-2768 GCA_964430835.1 uncultured Lentisphaerales bacterium | reverse complement strand
ACGAGCCTGCTGCCTGGTTACGAGATGCACAAAAGTCTCAAAACGGAGGGCTTTGTGATTTGTGTGCCTTCGGTGGCCAGCTCCGGGTGATGGTGCTTAGGCGCCAAGGTTTAGGGTTCTTTATCGCGGCGCGGGTGGCGGTGCGAGCTGCTGCAGGCGCTGACGCGCGTACGTGCCTTCCGCGCTGGTGGCCTGGCTCCTGGCCAGGTATTGGTTGTAGCTCGCCACGGCCTCCGCCTTCCGGTTCAGCCCCTCATACGCGACGCCCTGGAAGAGGGAGATGCGCGCGTCGGAGGAGCCCCGGCTCTCCAGTTTGTTCAGGTGTTGCAGCGCACCCGCGTAGTCCTTCTGCTGCAGGGCGCATCGGACCAGCATGCTCTCAGCACGCAGGGCGGACGCAGTTTGCAAGGCGGCCGTGGCCGCCTGCCGGGCGGGCGCAAGCTGACCGGATGCCGCTAGCGCCTCGGCCAGGATCAGGAGCCCGGCCGCGTCGTTGGGCAGGAGGGTGAGCCCCTGCCGGACGGTCTGAAGCGCGGCGGCACTCTGCTTGCCCGCCAGCTGGCCCTCCGCCCGGGCAAAGGCGTGGATCGCCGTCTTGCTTGCGCGCAGACTGGCCATGGCTGCGGCATAACCCGTGGCGCCGTCCTCCCCTTGTGTGCCGGCATAGTGGGATTGCACGCGGGCGGTGGCGCTCGCGAGCCGGTCCGTGCTCATGGGGTGGGTGGCAAACATCTGCTCCAGAACCGAGGGGTTCTCGTTGCCGAGGCGGACCAGCAGCTTCATGAGGCCGATCATCCCCCGGGGGTTGTACCCGGCGCGCACCATGTAGTCCATCCCCCCCTGGTCCGCCTGCCGTTCCTGCTCGCGGCTGTAGCGGGCCAGCAGGGCCTTGCCGCCCACCTGGCCGGCCAGCGTGGCGATCTCGGTCCAGGAGCTTTCCCGGCCTTGCAGGTAGGAGCCGGTGCCGCTGATCACCAGGTCCAGGACGCTCCCCTTGCTCATGGCGGAGGCGGTGTGGCCGCAGTTGACGTGCGCGATCTCATGCCCGAGCACTGCGGCGAGTTGCGCTTCATTCTCCAGTTCGAGCAGCATGCCGCGCGTGATGGCAATCGAGCCGTCCGGGAAGGCGTAGGCGTTGACGTAGGTGGCGTTGACGATTTGGAACGAGAACGGCATGTTCGCGTAGACCATGTCCGCTGGTTTCAGCGTGGCGAGCAGCCGCTGCCCCACCCGCTGCACGTAGGCGTTCAGCGACCGGTCGGCCAGCACCCCGTAGTCGGCCGCGAACTGCTCTGGCACCGCTTGCTTCGACATGGCCAGCAGGGAGTCCTGGCTGACCATGTTGAATTGACGCTCCCCCGTGATGGGGTTGGTCACGCAACCGAGGAGACCGAGGAGCAGTAGCGCGGCAAGAGGGGGGAGGGGCTTGATCGGCATGGGAGCGTTCCTTTCCGGCGTTTCCTGCGGGGCGCCGGCTATTCCACTGTTATGCGACCCACGAAGGGGTGGATGGTGAAGCGGGCGTCCTGTTGGCTCCGGACGGGCTGGCCGTTGACCCGGAGGTTGCGGATCACAACGTCCTGCACCCTGTGCTCGTCATCCTGCCCGGCAAAGTAGAGCTCCGGCGTGGTCCAGGCGGTCACGGTAAGATCCTCGAAGCGGATGTGGTCCACGCGTCCCCGGAGGGTGTCCCGGCTCCAGGCATTGCGGTAGGTGACCAGGACGATCAGCTGGGCGATGTGCCGACCGGTGGCGGCGTACACCTGCCCCGGCTGCGTCTGGTACATGGGGTGCGTCTGGTCGTCGTCCAGCTCCACCCGGATGTCGCGGAAGAGGAGGTTGTGGCAGTGGGCGCGGTCGCCGTTCTGCACTTCCATCGCCACGTCCAGCACGTGGATGATGTCACAGTCCTCGAAGATGAGGTCGGTGATCTCGGGGGCGACGGTCTCGGCGCCGATCTCCAGCGCGCGCCCCCAGTCGCACCAGAGGACGCAGCGCCGCACCTGGATGTCCTGCACGGGGCGCGTGGCGCAGGCGAGCTCCGGCCAGTAGTCGCACCCCTTGAAGACGATGCAGTCGTCATAGGTGCGGACGAAGCTGTCCTCCACCAGGCAGTGCTGGCAGTTGACGAAATCGATGCCGTCGGCGTTGTAGCGCCAGTGGCCGATCAGCTTGAGGTTGCGGAGCTGCACGTGCTGGCACGCCACGGGGACCACGGTCCAGCCGCAGGGGTCGCGCAGGGTGAGCCCCTCGAGGGTGACGCGCTGGCAGTTTTTTAGGGAGATCAGCGCGGGGACGCCGCCGCGGCCGAACTTGCTGCCGTCGAGGATGTCGCGCCCGCGGATGGTGATCTCCGCGGCGTCCTCGGCGACGAGGGCGCCATAGACCACGGCCCCGCCGGCCAGGTAGATCGTCTGCCCGCTGGTCACGCGGAGGATCCCCGGGCAGTGCACCCCCGGGCCGAAGTAGCGCACGGCGGGGTCCTTGGGGTCTGGCGGCGCGCTCTCCGGCGGGTTGGCGAAGAGGTGCAGGGCCTGATGCATCCCGTTGATCTCGACGGTAATCGGCCCCGGCCGGTCGAGCGTGAAGCGGAGCGTCTGCCCCTCCGCCACCGGTTGGATCCGGCGCGCCGACGGCCGCACGCGCACCTCGCGAACCGGCCGGGCCGCGGTCACGCAGACCTCGACCGGCGCGGCCATGTCCCAGGAGGCAAAAGCCGCCAGTTCAGTCTGCTCCAGCGGCCGCTGATACCCGGGCCAGGTCTGGTT
>CAYSHQ010000379.1:0-2777 GCA_964430835.1 uncultured Lentisphaerales bacterium | reverse complement strand
CGGGTCCGGCGGCCCCGCCCTACCACCTAACACCTGCCACCTGCGCCCCCGCCACCCCGGCGGGTCCGGCGGCCCCGCCCTACCACCTAAAGCGGCGGCGCGCGGCCTTCACCCTCTTGGAACTCCTGATGGTCATCACGCTCATCGCGCTCCTGATGGCTGTCATCTACAGTGCCGCACAATCGGTGATGCGAGCCGTTAAGCACCAGCGCATGAAAACCACGGCCAAAGCCCTGGAAGTAGCGATCTGCCAGTACCGTACCACCTATGGAAACTGGCCGATTCACGACACCCTGGCACGCTCCATCTCGAACAGCACGTGGACCATTGGCGGCAGCACCAACTACTGGGTGTTCGACCAGCTTCGCACCACCACCAGCAGCAATAATGGGCCAACCAACAACCCAAAAAACGTGGTTTTCCTGGATATCAGCACCGTATCGTCACTGAACGCCAGTAGCCAAATGACGCCACGCCATCTATTGCCGCGGGACCCCGCCGATAGCGGCATGGTGGAACCCAATCGCCCCATTGTCTACGCCAACCCGAGCGGCGGCATCGGCTACTACCGGGTCTCCTTTGATTTCGAACAGGGCACGGTATCGGTCTCCCCGTAGCCGCCCCAGCGGATAGAAAGAGGCGTCCAGCATGAACTCCCGCCCCCCCCCCTCGGCATCTACCCCGCACGGTACGCGTACGGGGTTTACGCTCTTTGAGCTGCTTGTGGTCATCACCATTATGATCTTCATCTCCACCATTGCGGTGATGAACTACATTGGCGTCATGCGCGGGGCCGGCTTTACCACGGCCAGCAGCAACATATTCAACGCCTTGCTCATGGCGCGCCAGCGCGCCTGCCTCGACAATAAGCCCGTGGTCTTGTACCTGCTCGACAAGACCAACTACGTGGTCCAGATCGCGTACAGCAGCGTCGCCCGCATCGACGCGCTGAGTGTCGCGGAACGTGCCGTGCACCCCACCCCCGGATGCAAGAAATTCTGGGATCCGGACCAGATCGCCACCCCCGCCGACACGAACACGCCGCTGCTTAATCTGGATCGTCCGGGCGCTACGGCTACACTGGTCTGCATGCCGGATTTCGTTCCGGCGACGGATAGCACATCGATGATCATATCGAATGTCAACACCAGCGGCGAGCTGCAGCAGTACCGGATCGCGGCCTTGCGCTATTACGTAGTCCTGAACGGTGACTGGGCGGCGGGGGATCGCTACGGCGTCCAAGCCTTCACCCCCCTGTCCCTGCCCAAGGGGTTTGAGTTCTTTCCCAACCCCCTGAGCGTCTCTGCCAGCCAGCGCATGGTGCTCTTCAAGCCGGATGGCACCATTGACACCCTGGGCGGGCTCAACCGGCTGGTAGTCCTGGAACCGCTCAAGAACAAGAGGCTGGCTTTCAGCATGGACACCAGCGGGAAGATCACACAAGAGTAATCAGAGAACCATCATGCAACCACGACTAACAGGCAGACGAATGAACCAACGGGTTGGGGTTCGAGGTTCAGGCGGCATACGACCTACCACCGCCCACCTAACGCCACCCGCCCGCCCCGCCCCCCGTCGCGCCGGCTTTACCCTGATGGAGATCAACTTAGCGCTCCTAATCATGGCCGTCGGCCTGCTGGGGATCTTCTCCCTCTTCCCCGTGGGGTTGCGCCAGAGCAACGCCAGCACCGCCGACACCGCACAAGCCGCCTTTGCCACCATGGTATTCAATGCCATGCGCGCCAATGCCCAGATCGTAACCAACTGGAATGACTGGCTGGTGATGACCAATGGCAATAACTTCGGCATCAACGGTGACCGGATGACCACCGGCGGCCAGTACTTGGATGAAATTGCACCTGAGCCCGGCGCGAGCCAATACCCGAATTTTGTAGGCCAAATCCCCGGCTATCTGGGGGAAGGACAGCCCTTGCGGTTGAAAATCTCTCTGGCGCAGGACACCAACCCGCGCATCATCACCGCCTGCATCCAAACGACCCCGCGACGCTACACCGACATCGAAAAAGAGCCGAAATATGCCACGTCCTTTATCTACATGGGCATGTGAGGGGCCGACCATGTGCCTGAACAAAACCCGCTGCGGGTTTACGCTCCTCGAGCTCCTGATGGCGATCACCGCCCTCATGCTCATGGTGCTGATGCTGGCGCTGGTCTTCCAGCAAACCCACGGCACCTGGGGCTCTGGCATTCGACAAGCCGGCGCGGAAACCACCCTGCGCTCCGTCCTGGGAATCCTTGAACGTGACCTGACGCATGCCGTGGATGCCACCGCCTTCGGCCTGGATGCGCAGTACAACGCGTTTGGTCCGGCCAATTTGCAGTTTGTCACGCTCGACGGCACCAACCGCGTGCCACAAGTGGTGATCTATGAGTATAACTCCACCGCTTATACCCTATCACGAAAGACCAGAGAGCTAACCGCTGGCGCCTCCGGCTGGAGCCTCGGCACCGCCAGTGCGCCGGCCATTATTAATGGCACTCAGAAAATTGGCTTCGGGGCCGATCCGAGACGTGCCACCGTCAGCCTGTCCAGTTCCAATCTGCCGCTCTTTGTCACCATCCAAGTGCGCGCCCAGAAGGGCGGCGCCTTCGGCGTGGTCTCCGGTTGGAGCGAGGGGCGCAACCGGCCCGGCCATCCGGAAGACAGGATCGAGGCCACCCCGTAGCGACGACCGGCACAAGCACAGGCACAGGCACAGGCACAAGCACAAGCACAGGATTGAGAGACACACATGTATGCAGGAAAACAGGGTTCA
>CAYSHQ010000378.1:0-2788 GCA_964430835.1 uncultured Lentisphaerales bacterium | reverse complement strand
GGCGGGTCAGCTGGTCCCGCCGGGGTGGATGGCAGAGGCGCATGGGAGGTGCTAGGTGGGTAGGCCGGTAGGGCGGGGCCGCCGGACCCGCCGCCCCCGTCTACAGTCCTAGCACCGCAGTCCGCCGCAACGGGCACCGCAACCGTGCGCTATGTCCCCCGCGGCTTGGCGCGGTTGGTCGGCGTAGCGGACCAGGGATCTTCCGGCCAGGAGTGGCGCGGATAGCGCCCGCGCAGCTCCTTGCGAATCAGCGGATAGCCGTTCTGCCAGAAGCTGCGCAGATCGCTCGTCACCTGCACGGGGCGCTGCGCCGGCGAGAGCAGGTGCAGGCAGACCGGCACCCGGTCACCCGCCACGCGCGGAGAATCCGCCAGCCCGAAGACCTCCTGCACGCGCACCGCCAGCACTGGCACATCGCCTTGATCGTACTGGATTGGCACGCGGGAACCGCTGGGCACCGTCAGGTGCGTCGGCGCCAGCGCATCGAGTTCACGGCGGTGGGCGCCCACTGCGGACAGTAGGGCGGCGGCCAAATCCACGCGCGCCAACTGCTCCCAGCGCATGATGCCGCCCACCAACGGCCCCAGCCACTCCTCCAGCGTGTCCGCCAGCGCGGTTTCGGAAACGTCCGGCCATGTCTTCTCGCCGCAGACGCGTCGCAAAAAGAGGATCCGCGCCTGCAACTGCCGCGCCGCGGCACTCCAGGGGAGTAGTGCCACGCCCTTCTGCCGGATCCCTGCCAACAATGCGGCCTGCACGGCCATCTCATCCGGATTCGGCAACGACCCTTCGTGCAGCACCAAGGCCCCGAGCTTCTGCCGCCGCAGCGCACGCACGGCTTCGCTCCGCCGGTCCCAGACAATCTCATCATCGGGCTGTATGCGTGCGGCGAAATCATCCTCCATGTCGTCCAGCCGCACCGGCGCAGCCAGCCGGATGCGCGCATCCACGCCATCATCCTGCAACTCCGCGGCCACCAGCCACTCGACCGTCGCCAGGCCATCCGCCGTATCCAGCGTGGCGCCATGACCGTTGGCGAGCAGGAACCGGCCGGTAGCATCGCGCCGCCGCGCGAGCCGGTCCGGAAAAGCCCAGGCCAGCAGACGCCCCGTATCCAACACCACGCGATCCGGCGGAAAAGGGCGCGCCCACTGCGCCGCCAACCGGTGCACACGCGCCTGCCAATCCGCCGTACGCGCATCATCGCCCGGTTGGTGGTCGGCCGCCCCGACCGTATCCTCCGCGCCCAGACGGTCCAACAGCCGCCGGGCATCCGTCTCCCCGCGCAACGAGGTTTCGCCCGCGCGCTCGGTGATGGCGGCCGCCAGCAAGCAGGCGCGCCGGGCACCACCCTGTTCAGCCGCCAACAGGACCATGTGCGCCAGGCGCGGATGCACCGGCACCGTCACCAGCTGCCGTCCACGCGCAGTAATGCGCCCATCGTCACCCAGCGCTTCCAATTCGCGCAACAGTTCCACGGCCTGACGCCAGGCGGCATCCGGCGGTGCCTGAAACCAGGGTAGATCCGTACGTCCCGGCGCCCCCCAAACCGCTGTCTGCAAGGCTACCGGCGCCAGGTCGGCATCCATGATCTCCGGCAGCGCGGCCGGCGCCAGCGTACGGTCCGTGGCCTCATCCCACAACCGGTAACAAACGCCGGGCTCCGTGCGGCCGGCGCGCCCCCGGCGCTGATCCGCCCGGTCGCGCGTGATGCGCACCGTCTCCAGCCGTGACATCCCGTTGCGCGGTGAAAAGCGTGACACACGCATCCAACCGCCATCCACCACCACGCGCACGCCCTGAATCGTCAAGCTGGATTCAGCAATCGAAGTGGCCAGTACGATCTTACGCCGCCCCGGCCGGGCCGGTTCCACGGCGGCATCCTGCGCCGCGCGCGGCAAGGCCGCAAAGAGCGGATGAATCGAAAGGTCGGACGGCAGGTTGGCACCGCGTAAGCGCTCCGCCGTGCGGTGAATCTCCCCTTCCCCGGGCAGGAACACCAGAATGCTGCCCGACTCCTCCGCGGCAATCCGCACCACGGCATCCGCCACCTGCCACGGCAGCGGCGCCGTGCTGTTGCGCGTTAGCAGGCGCGTCTCCACCGGCCATGCGCGTGCCGTCGCCGTAATCACCGCCCCGTCGCCTAAGTGATCCGCCACCGGCTGCGCGTCCAGCGTCGCAGACATCACCAGCAGCCGCAACTCCGGCCGCAAATGACGACGCACATCCAGCGCCAGCGCCAGCCCCATGTCCGCGGCCAGGCTGCGCTCGTGGAATTCGTCGAAAATGATCACCCCCACTTCCGGCAACTCCGGATCGTGCAGCAGGCGCTGTGTCAGCAACCCCTCGGTCAGCACCTCGATGCGGGTCTGGGGTCCGACGCGCCGTTCCAGGCGGATGTGATACCCCACGCGCTGGCCCACCTCCTCACCCAAGAGGCGCGCCATGTAGCGTGCGGCGGCGCGGGCCGCCAGCCGGCGCGGCTCGAGCAACAGGATCCGCCGCCCCTGCAGCCATGCTTCGTCCAGCAACGCCGGCGCCACCAGCGTCGTCTTGCCGGACCCCGGCGGTGCCTGCAGCACCACCGGGCGGTTGACCGCCAACGCGTGCGCCAGCTCCGGCAGTACCGCGCGGACGGGAAGATCGGGAAGAGCGTGCAGGGGTAACGTCATGGCTGCCTTATGCGCGACTGCAATTCTCATTATGGCACTCGGCGGGTCCGGCGGCCCCGCCCTGACACAATTCGTCGATTTCACACTGTTATACGTAGGGCGGTGCCGCCGGACCC
>CAYSHQ010000377.1:0-2793 GCA_964430835.1 uncultured Lentisphaerales bacterium | reverse complement strand
CTGGCACCTGAGCAGTTACAAAAAAGCAAAAGTGGGAGTTTTGGGACAAGCTCTACTTATTCGGCCGGTGACGCGCCGCCAGCACTCGCGCGGCCATGCTGGCGCCAGCCGGCACGACCGGCGCCGGCGGACAGTGACACGCCGACTGCTCCTGATAGGTGTCGCGCAGCGACGCGACGTGCAGCGCCTGCCGGAACGCCTCCAGCTTCATGCGGGTGGCAGGTGTCACACGAATCCGCACCGGCCGCTCCGCCTCCAGACAGAGGAAGTTATCGTCATACTTGGCCTCCATCCCCTCCAGCGTGAGCCAGACCCAGAGCGCCGGGTGCTTGGCCGTCAACGTCACGGCATAGCTGTTGTCATCCCACGGCCGGACATCCACGCGGATCTTGGGTGCCAGCAGCTCCAACTGCTTGGGTCGGCCAAAGAGGACCAGATTCGACGATGTCGCCGCCCCCTGCTCGTCCACTGCCACCAGCCAGACCAGCAGATCGCGCGGTCCGTGTTTCTGCAGCAGATCGTTCAGGCGTAGCGTGGTTTGCACGGCGCTGCTACCGGCCGGCAGGTTGAACTTCTTACTCCCCTCGCGCAGCAACGTACCATCGACCTGTGTCACCCGCCACTGCACATCGCCCCGACAGGGGCGCAGATGATCGCTGGCCAGGTGCACCTCTACCGTCCCATCGGCGACGTGCTCCACGCCGGAAATGAGCAGCGGCGCATAAAAGCGCCGCGCCAGATAGTGCAGCGCCTTCCAGCGGCCGGCATAGTCCAGCGACGACCAGCTCGCCACCGGCCAGCAGTCATTGAGCTGCCAGTACAGGGCCCCCATGCAGCGCGGCCGGTTACGGCGCCAATGCTCCACCGCATACTTGATGGCCATCCCCTGCTGAATCTGGCTCAGCCAGATCGTGTTCTCAAACCCCGTCGGCAGGCGGTACCACTCCAGCAGGTACTGCATGATCACCGCATTGCCGATGCCACTACGCTGATGGTGTTCCATCACGGGGCTGGTGACGTTACGATCCGCCGGCTCGGTGTAGGTCGCCACCATGCGCGGCTCCGGGAAGCTCTGAAAGCCGAACTCGCTGCAAAAGCGGTGCATGGCCGTGCGATACCACTCGAACGGCTGCCGACCGTGCCAGACATCCCAGAGATGGCCATCGCCACGACCGGGATCATTGAAGTTCCGGCGGTCGCCCGGCGTGGGCGTATGCGGGCTGCAGGGCCAATAGTCGCGCTGCGGATCGAGTTGCGTCACCACCTCCGGCAGCAACACGTCGAAGAGCCGGGCATAGTCGGTCTGACTCATCTGGCGCTCGCCCCACTCCTCCCCTACCAGCCCCTGTTCCAGCTCGTTATTGCCGCACCAGAGCGCGAGCGAAGGATGGTGGCGTAGGCGGCGGACGTTTTGCTCCGCCTCCTCCCGCACATTGGCCAGCCACGCCTCGTCGAAGGTGGGATAGGTAGAGCAGGCAAACATGAAATCCTGCCAGACGCATAACCCGTATTCATCGCACAGGTCATAAAAGGCGTCATTTTCGTAGATTCCCCCGCCCCAGCAGCGCAGCATATTCATGTTAGCCATGGCCGCAGCCTTGATCAACCGGGCATATTCCACCCGCGTGAGGCGGGTGACAAAGGCATCGGCCGGGATCCAATTGGCCCCCTTGGCAAAGAAGGGGACGTCATTGACCACAAACTGGAACGATTCGCCCCACTCGTCGGCATGGCGGTCCAACCGCAGCGTGCGCAAGCCGATACGCCGCGTCGTCTGGTCCAGCGCCACCGCGTCTGCGACCAGCTCGGCTTTGACCTCGTACAGCGGCTGCTCCCCCATGCCATTGGGCCACCAGAGTTGCGGGTTCTTAATGGCCAGCCGGGCACTGGCCACCCCCTGCTCGAGGCGGACGCGTGTACTGGCCACCACGCCGCCTTTGTAACTGACCTGCAGCGTGGCTTCCAGCGGCGCGGTCGTGTCGCAGACCTCCGCGTGCACGGTCAGGTCGAGACTGACGGCACCGCCGCGGGCATGTTGCTGCCGGACTTCCAGTTCCGTCAGGCGGGCGGTGTCCCATGCCACGATCCGGATTGGCCGCCAGATGCCGGCGGTGACCAGCACGGGCCCCCAATCCCAGCCGAAGTTACACGGCTCCTTGCGCAACCAGGCCCGGCCGGAGATTTCCAGCGGTCCACCCCAGCTTGGCAACGGCCGGAGGGTCTGGTGCTCGCGCACATGGCGCACGGCGGAATCAAAACGAATGGCGATGCGGTTACTGCCCGGTTGCAAGAGCGAACGGATATCGAACTCCCAGACCCGGTACATGTTATCCGTGCGCCCCACCGCCACGCCATTGACAGAGATGGTGGCGAGTGTATCGAGCCCTTCGCAGCGTAACCGTACAGACGGTTCCACCGGGACCTCGTCCAGCTGGAAGGTGCGTTCGTAGGTCCAATCCGTCTCGCCGATCCACTGGGCCTGCGTTTCCTGTTCGCGGAAGAACGGGTCTTTGAGCTCGCCGACGGCCAGCAGATCCGTATGCACAGATCCCGGGACCGTCGCCGGCCAGCTCTTTTTCTGCCCCACCCGGTGTAACGACCACGCCCCCGACAATTCGATGGTTCTCATGCGTCCCCCGCCATAACCTAGTTCATTTATTCGACTACCTACCAGTAACCCCACACACCACTTCACGGAAAATAGCCTACTTAGCGGGGAGAAGACAAGCCCTCAAACAGCGGGAGTTGGAAGAATGGAAGACTGGAAGATTGGCCAACCTCGCGCAGGCATGA
>CAYSHQ010000376.1:0-2807 GCA_964430835.1 uncultured Lentisphaerales bacterium | reverse complement strand
ACGGGGGTCGCCAGGTGCGCGCGCCGGAGTTTGATCGCCGCGAGGATGACGCGGGGGTCGTGCCCTTCCGGCAGCACCACGCGCTTGTTGGCGGCTTGAACCCGAGGAATGAGTCGTTCCAGAATGTTCATACGTGTATCGCGAGGTAGGCGTGTTAGGTTATGACCGAATCAATGGTGCGAGGGGCTTGCTGGGCAGGTTCAACCGGCCAGCAGTTTGTAGGTTTCACGCGCGATCATCAGCTCTTCGTTGGTTGGCATGATGATAACCGGCGTGCGGCTACTCTCCGTGGTGATGTAGCCGGCGACGCCGCGGATGACCTGCTCGTTACGGGCGTCATCGAGCAGACAGCCGATACCGGTCAGTCGTTCGATAATCTTTTTGCGTGCCGGAAAACAATTCTCGCCAATTCCGCCGGTCAGTACGATGGCGTCCGCACCGCCCAGCAGTGCGAAGTATCCGCCCACGTAAAAGGCCGCACGATGCCCAAACATGTCCAGCGCCATGGCAGCGGATTCGCTGCCACCAGCGGCTGCCTCTACCATGTCGCGCATATCACCGCTGTTAATCCCGCCGACGCCCAGTAGGCCACACTTCTTGTTCAGGAGGTCGTCAATGGCCTCTGGCGTCATACCCTGACGCATCAGGAAAAGCACAATCGCCGGATCCACATCGCCGCAGCGCGTTCCCATGACCAAGCCAGGCAGGGGGGTCATCCCCATGGAGGTGTCCAGCACACGCCCGCCGTCAATCGCGGCAATGCTGGACCCGTTGCCCAAGTGACAGGTGATGAGTTTAAGCTGTTCGACCGGACGCTTCAGAAAAGCGGCCGTAGCCTGCGTGACGTACTTGTGCGACGTGCCATGGAACCCGTACTTGCGGATGTGATACTTGTCGTAATACTGGTTGGGGATGGCATAACGGAAGACGTGGTTTGGCATGGTCTGGTGGAAGGCCGTATCAAAAACCGCCACGTTGGGCACATCTGGGAATACCTGTTCGCACGCCAGAATACCACCAAGGTTGGGCGGGTTGTGCAACGGCGCCAGTGCCGCGCATTCGGTAATCGCGTTCTTGACGGCCAAGTCGACCAGGCGTGGCGTGCTGAACAGCTCACCGCCATGGACCACCCGGTGGCCAATGGCCTGGACTTCGCGCAGCGAAGGGATGACCCCCGTGGTGGCATCCGTCAGGATCCGGCACGCTTCCGTCAGCGCCTGCCCATGGTTGTCCGCAGAAATCGGGCGATTGATTTTTGCTTCCCCGTCGCGTTGATAGGTCAGGTTGGCGTTGGCTTGGCCGATGCGCTCGACCACCCCTTTGGCCAGCATGCGTTCGTCGACCATGCAAAAGAGCATGAACTTCAACGAGGAACTGCCGGAATTGACGACCAGAATCTTGTCAAGTTTCTGACTGGACATGGTTTGCCTTTGCGTTGCGGCAACGCCTGAATGGGTTGGCGAATTTGATGGCTGATAATCCCAAAGATCGTAGGTCATTCTGCCCCGTACAGTGTGGGAACGCAAGATATAAAAGGTGGCGCAGCGCATAATTTGAGCATGGTGCGAAACGCCGGGTAGCCGGTGCGCAGCAGGCTGCGCTTCGTTATGATTTTGGCACCCCGCAGGTCTTGCGTGTGCCGCATCTTTCCTTTTTGGACCCATTCGGCGTAGGCCAGATCCAGATAGAGGAGCATGACCACGCCGGTCTCGGCATCCAGGCCCGCCGTCCCCGGCGGCCTGGTGCCGCCCGAACGGGAAGTTCAGAGTGAGCAGCGAAAAGCGAGAAAATCAAAGAAAATGGTGCGGCGCGAGGCGTGGCCGTTGCGGCCTGACCTCGCGCCATTCCTTTAGGGGCGGTGGGTGCCAGTGTCAAAAAAAACGGAAGCGCTTCCGTTTTTTCGCACAGCCTGGCAACCGCCATGTAGTGCTGCGCCGTTTTTGTCGAGCAATGCACATGCGTCTTCAGCCACCGCAGCCACGCCGTCTTATTGGAAAGCTGGTCGAGCGCTGCTTTGACAGCCAATGGCCAACGTCACTGCTCTGGCGCGGCGCGCTTAGCGACGTCGCCAGCAGAAGTTGGTTCGCACCGGTATTTCAGATGATCTTCCTTCACGTGGAGCACGGCGCTAAGTCGCCTAGCCATGGTGTCGGAGTAGGTGCGGCGGCCGTTTTCGTAGTCGCTCACCATGTTCTGACGAATGCCCAGTTCGAGCGCGAGTTGGGCCTGTGTCAGTCCCGCCTTCAGGCGGGCACCCGCCAGCAGATTCCCGACGCGGTTTTTCTCCATTTCCCTCCAGTAGTCGGTGCTCTCAATGGAGACAAACTCGTCGGCCGGTTCGTCAGCGAGGACGGAAATTTCGAACTTCTGCCGAATCCAGGCCAGCAACTCATCGACATGTTCGCCATGGAGCGAAAGTTCAATATGGGGCTTTTTCACGAGAGCCAGCATAGTACACCTCAATCACGATTTCGTTGTTTCGCCACGTCCAACAGGCCACATACCGGTAGTTCAAGTGGCAGTGGTATCGCCCCCCGCCTAGCGGCGAGAAGTTACGCCAACTCTTCTGGATTGGCCCGTCTGTCTGGAGATCCGCCGCGAGCAGAAAGAAAAGTTTCCGCACGTCGCCGGGCAACTTCGATAGCCCCCGGGCAACCTTCTGCTTGATCCGGATTTCGTACTTCATTTAGGTTATAATATAACCTGCCGATACGTGCGGCGCAAGTTGAAATAGGCAAGCCCGCCGTGCGGGGCATGGTCTTTTCCTGAAGCGCCACCTAACGCAGGCTGGCTGTAGTAAGGGCTTT
>CAYSHQ010000375.1:0-2814 GCA_964430835.1 uncultured Lentisphaerales bacterium | reverse complement strand
AACACCCCGGCTATGTCGAAGTCAGCCGGCACGATCCGCGCTACTTTGCCCTGAGCGATGGCACGCCGTATGTGCCGATCGGACTGAACCTCTGCCTGCCTGAGACGTTTGCACTGAGTTCGGGCCAGGAGTTCAAGACCGGCGGTGGCCGCGCCACGCTGGGCGCTCGCGAATACTGGCGGTGGTTTCGTTCGTTGGCCGAACATGGCGGCAACTTCGCCCGGCTGTGGCTGGGCCACTCCTATTTTCAGGCCGAGACCGACGTTGCGGGCGAGCACGACCTGCTCCGCTTCGCCGCGCTCGACCGGGTGGTGGAACTCGCGCGCCAGTACGGCATCCGGCTCAAGCTCTGCATCGAGCACTTCCGTCTCTTCGGCGATGGGGCGTTTCCGTCGCGCGTGCTGCGCCACCCTGTCGACGGGCGCGTGCCGAAGGACATGGACGAGTGGTTCCAGTCGCCGGACTGGCAGGCCCTGTGGCGGCGCAAGGTCGACGCGTTGCTGGCCCGCTACGGCGACGACCCCGTCGTGATGGCCTGGGAGTTGTGGAACGAGATCAACTGCTGCTTCACCAGCGGCTTCCACGTGCAGGAGAACTGGACGCGGAGCCTGCTGCGCGAGATCAAGGCCGCGTCGCCGCGCAATCTGGTCGTGAACTCGCTCGGCAGCTACGACTGGGAGGGATTCCAGGCCCTGCAGGATGCGTTCAAGATGGACGAAATGGATTTCCAGCAGGTGCACCGCTACCTCGACCAGGGCGCCTCGCTGGCGATCTGCCGCACCGATCCGGTCTTGCTGGCAATTGATGCCGTTCAGCGCGCCCGGCGCCCCGACCGACCGGTGTTGCTCGCGGAGACGGGCGCGGTCAACGACTGCCACTCCGGCCCCTTCCGGTACTACCGAGCCGATCACGACGGGCTGATCTTTCACGACACGACCTATCCTGCCTTCTTTGCGGGTGCGGCAGGCAGCGGCCATATCTGGCACTGGGACCGCTACGTCGATCAGAAGAACCTCTGGCGCGGGTTCGGCGCCCTGGCCGAGGCACTGCGCGGCATGGCGGTTGATCGCGAAGCCCTCGTGTCGGTTGACCAGAGCACGGACGACTACTGGTGCCTGGTACTGCGGGGGCGCACGGTTTCGCTGGCCTGGTTGCGCAACCGCGCCGACCGGTGGGACCGGGCGTTGCGCGACGGCGAGGTCCCCGCGCCGATCACCGCCGCCTGCGTCGACCTCGCAACGCTCGGCCTTGACAAAGCCTCCCCCGAGCTCTTTCATCCCTGGCCTGGCGACGGCGCGGGCGCGGCCGTGATCCGCGGCACCTCGGTGGTCCTGCCGGCCTTCACACATGGCCTGGTGTGCCGGCTCAGGCACCACCGCGGCAGTGACGGCGAAATCGGGTCTCGCGCCGCGCCAGACGGGTATCGGCGAAGCGCGAGCCCGGCCGAACTCGCTGGAGGCTGCGCGGAGTTGCGAGGTGGCGGCCATGCTGCCTAGAGAGCGCGTGTTGACAGCGCTGGAGTTCAGGCGCCCGGATCGCATACCAGTCCAGGTGCACCCGTCCCCCGGCGGGCTGTTTGAGCATGGTCAGAAGCTGCTCGATTTGATTCACGCGTGTCCCTGCGACTTCTATGACTTGGCCGGGCTGCGCCTGCCACAGCCGCCGTCGGAGGACTTTGGTCCGGATGGGATCTACCGTCGCGTGACGACCGACGCGTGGGGTGTCACCTGGGAGCATCGATTCTTCGGAATCTGGGGGCACCCGTATAACGAACCGCTGGCCGACCTTGGCAAACTCCGGACATACAGGCCGCCTGCACCGCCGCCCTTGAGTGGCCCGGAGTTCGACGCGGCGCGGCGCAATGCCGCAGAGCACAAACGCAAGTACTTCTTCGCCGGCGGTGGAGGCATGATCTGGGAGCAGATGCACTTTCTGCGGCCCTATGAGGACTGCCTGATTGACATCCTGGAGGACACGCCCGAGATCAACCAGATGGCTGACATGATCACCGACCACGCCGAGGGTTGCGTGCGGCATCAGTTGGCGATTGGTGCCGACGCCATCCAGTTCGGCGACGATTTCGGTACCCAGCAGGCCCCCATCTTCCCGCCGGATGTCTGGCGCCGGTTCTTCAAACCGCGCTACGAGCGACTGTGCGCCCCCATCCGAAAGGCCGGGAAGAAGATCATCTTCCACTCGTGCGGTCAGGTTGGGCCGCTACTCGAGGAGTTCGCCGACCTGGGGGTGCACGCGATCTGGCCGCAGTTGTCGCTCTTCGATCCGCGTGAGCTGGCGCAACGCTGTCGGGGTCTGGGCCTTGCGGTGATGCTCCACCCTGACCGGGGTGAACTGATGCAGCGGGGCCCGCCACACAAAGTGCGGGACTACCTGGCCAGGTTGCTGGACACCTTTGATACCGCTGCGGGTGGATCCTGGCTCTACCTGGAGATCGACCCCGGCTTCAAATGGGAGAACACCCTGGCGCTGTTCGAATCGGCCATGGAGCGGTGCGGCACGCGTGCGTTATGATGCCCATTTCAGGTTAAGTCTCCTATGATTCAGGGCGCAGTCGCGGAGATACAGGTTGATGAGGTTCTGGTAGGGCATGCCGAGTTCGGCTGCTAACGTCTTAAAATATGCCACAGTCGCCCTGTCCAATCTCATCGTGATCGGTTGCTTCAGCGCCTTGGCGTAAGGGTTTCGTTCGCCCTTCGTCTTCGCGAAGTCATAGTGTCTTCTCATGGTGTCATCGTTTGTTCCAGCAGCCTGTTGTTGGAACTTGTTTTTCTCCCGCAGAGGCGCAGGGGCGCAGAG
>CAYSHQ010000374.1:0-2817 GCA_964430835.1 uncultured Lentisphaerales bacterium | reverse complement strand
AATTCGTCGATTTCACACTGTTATTGGTAGGGCGGGGCCGCCGGACCCGCCGCCATAAGTCCATCATGAGAATTGCGGTATGCACGACTGCTTCAAGCTGCCTGTTCCGGCGCAAAGGGTGGCACCGGGCAGTCCAGCGCGTCGGCAATCGCGCGCAGTGTCTCCGCCTCTTGCAGGGTTGTGAACCCATCCGCCGCAACAACCACGCTACACGCCGTCAAGATCTGCGCCTTGCCGGCGGGCACCACTTCTGCCAGTCGGTCCAGATGCTCCTCCAACTCCTGGAACCGGATCTCCCGGCTTTCCAACAGTCGGCCGGCCGGCGCCTCCCCGAGCGCCACCCACCCAGCCGCATAGGCCGCCGCCGCCGCACCGGCCTCCGTCGTGCCATTCCACGCCAGCAACGAAAAGACACAGACCAGCGACCGGTGCACCTCCGTCAAGTCCGCATACCGCACCCTCGGCGCCTGGGTTAAACGGAAATGGCGATCCAGGCGCCGCGCCACCAGATGCAACAAGGCAAACTCAAAAACATCCACTTCGTCATCGGCCAGGACCATGGCATGGAGGTTCTCGCGGAACGTCACATACCCCGCTGATTCCAGCGCGCGCAACGTGCCGACCGCCAGATCCGCCAGCGGCAGCCGGCACGCCGCCGACATCGCCCCGCACGCCCCTTCAAAGAAAACCAGCCGCGCATACACATTGGCAGGCACCCCGGCCGCCAGCCGGGCCATCTGTCGCTGCCGCACCGCCGGTTGCCGGGAAAGGATCATGGCATACAACACCGCCATGCTCCCCGCCACCGTCTGCGTGGCGGTCCGGCACTCTGCCGGAATCGCCTGCAATAACGTCGCCGCATAGGCCACACCCACGGAATCCGGCGCCCCCACGCGCTCCGCCAGATGCGAGACCGCCGTGCGGGCCGACGACAGTGCCGGCGGTTGCGCCACAGGAGGCGGTGGGCGCGCCGCCGCATCCTCATGCCGGCGTGCGTTCTCCATCGCCCGCAACCCCGTCCGCAACGCCTGCAGCTCCCCCGTAAACGTCGGATCCAACCGCCGGATGCGCTCCTGCAAGGGCGGGTGCGTATCAAAGAAATTCATCCACGAGGCACCCCCCGGCTCGGCGATAAAGAAGTGACTGGCTTCCACGGCTTGCGCCGCCGCCACCCGCCCCCCCTGCTCCCGCGCGGCAATCTTCTTGAGCGCCCCCGCCAGCCCGTACGGGTTACGCGTAAACTGCACGGCGGAAGCATCCGCCAGATACTCCCGCTCGCGCCCGATCGCCGCCCGAATCAGATTGGCAAAAAAGACACCAATATACCCGATCACCATCACGGCCAGCCCGAGCAGGAAGAGCACCACCACCCATCCGCCGCCCTTGTTATTGCGCCCCATGCGCACCTGCCCCAGCGCGCGCATCAACGCATACCCCGCCAACGCAATCAGGAGAATGCCATGCAGAACCCCCATGATCCGGACATTCAACCGCATGTCGGCATTCAGGATATGGCTGAATTCATGCGCCACCACCCCCTGCAACTCATCCCGCGTCAGCGTGCGCAACGCGCCGCGCGTCACCGCGACCACCGCCTCCTGCGCCGAGAGTCCGGCGGCAAAAGCGTTGATGCCCTCTTCGTCTTCCAACACAAAGATCTGCGGCACCGGCGTACCGGACGCAATGGCCATCTCCTCCACCACATTGCGCAACCGCTGCTCACCCGCATCCGCCGTAGCCGGATCGACCGGTGTGCCGCCGAGCAACCGCGCCACCACCGCGCCCCCCCCTTGCAAGGCCAGCAGCTTGTACAAGCTGCCACCTAACAAAATCGTCACCGTAATCAAGGCGGACCAGCCAAAGAGCACCGGATCCCAGAATTCCGGCACCTCCGCCCCTTCCGGTCGCGCCAACCGTGCGAAGCACAGCCACACCGCGCCGTAGATGGCCAGCACCATCAGAACCACGGCCAGCGCATACAGAGCCACCAGCCATCGCGTCCACTGCCGCGCCCGCTCTTGATAGTCAAAAAAGGTCATGATCGGAACCCGTGCTGCCGCGGATTCCCGGTTAGAACGTTACCTTCGGAGCTTCGCCCGCTGCCGGATTGATCAGGTCGAACAAGACCGCGGCCTGGAAGCCCAACGCCCCGGCCAACAGGATATTGGGGAACGTTTCCCGCGCGGTGTTGTACTGCATCACGGCATCATTGTACGCCTGCCGCGCAAACGCTACGCGATTCTCGGTTGAGGAGAGCTCCTCCATCAACCGCGCAATCGTCTGATCGGCCTTGAGCGTGGGATAGGACTCCATCACGGCAAAGAGCCGCCCCATGGCGCCCGTGAGTGCGCCCTCCGCACCCAGCAACCCCTGCACCGCCATGCCATCGGCCGGGTTTGCCGCCGCCGCACCCCGCGCAGCCACCGCCTGATTACGCGCCGCAATCACGTTCTGCAGCGTCGCACTCTCGTGCTTCAAATACGCCTTGGCCGACTCCACCAGGTTTGGAATCAGATCATGCCGCCGCTGGAGTTGCACGGCAATCTGAGCAAAGGCATTCTTGAAGAGATTCCGCAGCGCCACCAAGCGGTTATATATCCCGATCGCGACCAGCGCCGCCACCACCAACACGCCCACCAACCCCAATAACACGATCGTCGAAGCACTCATGCCAAATCCTCCTGTCATGTCAGTAATAGACGGACACTTTACCGCACACCGGCGCTAAAGCCAACAGGAAGTGACCGGACCTCAAACTGCGAGAGTTGGAAGAATGGAAGACTGGAAGATTGGCCAACCTCGCGCAGGCATGACCAA
>CAYSHQ010000373.1:0-2835 GCA_964430835.1 uncultured Lentisphaerales bacterium | reverse complement strand
GCGGGGGTGCGGGAGAAGATTTCTGCTGCGACCAACGAAACCGCCGAGGTGGATCGCAAACTGGCGGAGGCGCGTGCGCAGAATGATCAGCTCGATGCCGTTTCGGCCCGTATGCGCGCGGCGGTGGCCGCGCTGGAAGCGCGCCTGCCGGCGCTGCTGGCGCGTACGCCCGATCCGGTACGCGAACGTATGAAGCCGCTGGTTCAGCGCCTGCCCCAGAATTCGGCCGATACCAAGATCAGCCTGCCGGAGCGCTTTCAGAGTGTCATCGGCATTCTGAACGAGATCGGCAAGGCCAATGGCGAAATCACCGTCTCTACCGAAATCCGCACCATGGCCGACGGCCGCCCCACGCAGGTCAAGGCGCTCTATATCGGCCTGGGACAGGCCTATTACGTGAGCGAGAAGGGCGATGCCGGCACCGGCCGTCCGGGTGCCAAGGGGTGGGATTGGCAGCCTGCCAACGACCTGGCCGCGCGCATCACCGATGCCATGCAGACCTTGCAGAGCAAATCCGCGCCGCACTTCGTGCCGCTGCCGGTAAAGCTGCCGTAGGGGGCAGACGGCAAACGGAAGAACGGAAGACGGTGAGACGGTGGGACGGTGGCAGGTGGAGAATGCGCAGGTGGATGGGAAGGTAGGGCGGGGACGGCGGACCCGCCGCGCGATAGGAATGGCAGACGGAAGAACGGAAGACGGTGGATGGGAAGGTAGGGCGGGGCTGCCGGACCCGCCGCGCGATAGGAATGGCAGACGGAAGGACGGAAGACGGTGACTTTTCGACGGATAACCGTGAACAGTAAGGATTGAATTTGGAAATCAGGAAGGCGTGCATAAGGTTGGGAGAACGTTCCGCTTGCCTGCGTGCCAAATGAATCACACTACAAAGTTTTTCTAGGCAAGTTACGTACCGAGTAAGGGAAAAAATCATGAAAGTCAGTAGTTACGCATACGAAACGATCATTGTCATGTTGGGTTGCCTGTTGCCCTGTGGCCCGCTCATGGCGCAGAGTAATGCGCCGGTTTCGTTGGAGACAGCGGCGGGGGCCGTGCGGCAGGATCTCGAAACCGCCACAAAGGAATTGACGTCCTTGCGCGAGAGCATCGGTAGCGAGAAGATTCCCATGACGCGCGAGCTTTCGCGGCTCGAGGATCAGCTCATCGAGGTCCGTCGGGAATACGACAAGTCCCGCCGCGCCGTGGATGCGCGCAGCCTGGAGCTGAGCAACCTCAAGGGCGACGCCAAGCAGCGGCAGGACGAAGTGTCGTATATCGGCAGTCTGCTCGATGAGTATGCTCGCACCTTCGATGGGCGCATTCACGCCAGCGAGATCGAGCGCTACAAGTCGGCCATTGAAAGCGCCTTGCAGGCGCCGCAGAACAAGGATTTCTCTTCGGCCCAGAAGTTCGACTGCCAACTGGCCATGGCGTCGGCATCCTTCAAACGCCTGGAAGAACTGATCGGCGGGACGCGCTTCGAGGGTTCGGCGGTGGATCCGCAGGGGACGGTTGATCAAGGTAAGTTCGCGTTGATCGGCCCGGTGGCGCTTTTTGCCACGGCCGATGGACAAACCGCCGGCCTGGCCCTGCCGCAGGCCGGGTCGAGCAAACCGGCCGTGCATCTGCTGCCGGAGAAGGAGGCCGGCATCAGCATGGCCAGCATCGTGCTGACTGGCGAGGGGATGCTGCAGTTTGATCCGACCATGGGCGGCGCGCTCAAGGAGCTGATCGCGCGCGGCAACTTGTGGGGGTATTTCAAGCGCGGTGGCCCGATCATGTGGCCGCTGCTGGCGCTGGCGATCCTAGCGCTGACCGTGATCATCGAGCGGCTGGTCTTTCTATCGCTGGAGAATAAACGCCGTGACCACGACACCGTGGCCGCCATCATGAGCGCCTTGGAGAATGGCGATCCGAACGAAGCCGTCAAAGTGGGGCTCGATTCCAAGGACTTTGTGGCGCGCTGCCTCTCCTACGCCCTGCACCATCGCGAGAAGTCGCTATCCGACGCGCTGATGCGCTCCTCGGCGCAGGAGATGGTGCGTTTTACGCGCGGCATTTCGCTGCTCGACACGGTCGTCACCATGGCCCCGCTGCTGGGGCTGCTCGGCACCGTCACCGGCATGATCTCGGCCTTTGGCATGTTGGGCGGCTCGGAGCTGGGGGCGCCGACGGCCATCACCGGCGGTATTGCTGAGGCGCTGATTGCCACGACCTTTGGTCTGGGTATTGCTGTAACGGCGCTGATCCCGTTGAACTTCCTGCACGCGCGCTGCGAAGGCGCACGCCATGAAATGGAGGACGCCATGAGCCACCTCGAGTTGCTGATGCGTCCGATGCTGGAAAAGCAGAACAAGTGCTACCGGCTGGCAGTGGAAAAAGAGCAGGGGGCTAACCATGCAAGTTAAAGCGTACAACTTCAAGCGGGCGCGTATCGAAATCGTGCCGCTGATTGACGTGATCTTCTTCTTGCTGGCGACCTTTGTGATGGTTTCGCTCTCCATGACCAAGAACCAGGGCGTGCAGGTGCAACTGCCCAACGCCAGCACCGCCGAAAAGATCGAGGACCGCGACAAGGCTGCCACGTTGACGGTGCGGCAGAACGGTGAGATCTTCTTCAACAAGGACAAGGTCACGCTGGCGCAACTGCCGTTCAAGCTGCAGACCTACAAGGCGGCGTCCAAGGACCCCAAGGTGGTGGTGAGCGCCGAGGCCAACGCCAACTTCCGCAATATCGTGGCCGTGCTCGACGAGGCCCGCAAGATCGGCATCCTTAAGGTCGGGATTTCGACGGAGAAGAAGTGAGGGGACAGGAGACAGGAGTCAGGAGTCAGGAGG
>CAYSHQ010000372.1:0-2854 GCA_964430835.1 uncultured Lentisphaerales bacterium | reverse complement strand
ATGAACCACGCGGGGGTGGCTTATCAGGAGAAGTCCGCCGTGCTGGAGTCCGCGCTCTCCAGCCGGCTGGGGAGCGGGGATTTCCAGGTGATCAGCCGTCGGGATGTGGTGGATACGCCCACGGATCAGGCCGGTGCCCTGCGCATGGGGCAGCAGGTGGGGGCGGACTTTGTCCTGATTGCCACCATTAACTCCCTGGCGGCGAACGAAGCGAAGTTCCAGGACGAGCAGATGTCGTTCGTGACGGTGGAGTATGTGCTGCAAACCACCTATAAGGTGCTGGAGGGCGCTTCCGGCGGGGCGGTGGCGGGGGATGACATCGAGACCACCAAGAAGCTGAAGTTCGGCCCGTCCGTGAAGCGGCACGATGGAAATATTTTGAATGAGCTGCTGCGCACCGCCGCGGCTAAGATGGCTACCAGTTGCCAGGAAAAGACCAAGGAGCTCAAAGTGGCGGCGGCGGCCGGCAAGGTCGAGGTGGCCATCGCCTGCGCCTTGCGCGATTTGGCCGGCACCGAGATCGCGCTGGAAGATATCCGCGTCAATGAGAACAACCAGGTGATCAAGGGCGACAAGTCCTTCCCCGTGGAAGCCAGCGCTTCGGTGGAGCTTGACGGCGTGCTGATGGGGACCACCCCGGCTAAGATCAAGTTGGCCCCGGGGCTGCACAAGCTGCGCTTGACCCGTGTGGGATGCCAGGACTATGTGGCCACGATCGACGCGCAGGCGGGCCTGCAACTCGCGCCGACCCTGCAATTGACGGAGGCTGGCTATGCGCGCTGGAAAGATCTGCGGGCGTTCCTGACGACCGTGGATGTCACGCGTAAGCTCACCGATGCCGAGGTCAAGGTGCTGGAAGGGTATGCCCAGCAGCTGCGGCAGAGCGGGGTGATGATCAAGCAGGATATCAAAGAGGATGTGAAGCAGGACATCAAGGTGGACACCAAAGAAGGGCTGAAATTCAGCACGAAAAAGAGCTTTTTCTAGGCTGCGATAGCCGTACAAAAGTGGCAAACGTTCAGGTAGAGGAGCGATACATGCAAATCCGGTGGAATGGAAGTTTGGCGATTCTGGGTGTGGTGGCAGGTCTGACGGGCGGGGCGCTGGCGCAGGCCACGGGGCCGGCGTCGCTCTCCGTGGAGAAGATCCACGCCAAGCCGACGCTGCAAAAGACGATGGAGAGCACGGGCAAGGGGGCATCGCTGGGACGCGTCACCGAGGCCTTTGACACCCAGTTGATGGACCGGCTGAACGCCTCGCGGAAGTTCAAGGTGACGGCGGTCAGCGACCAGGCCGACCTGCTCAAGGCCGTGAATCGCGCCGGCCAGGCGGCAGAGGTTAAGACGTTGAGCTACGGCTTGATCGCCACACTGGACGATTTTGAGGATTCGACCGAGCGCATGGAGTTCAAGACGCTCAATAAGGTCGGGCTGAAGCGCAAGGTGCGCCTCTCCGTCGTGGCGAAGATTTACAATCTGGCCATGGATCCGCCGGAGCTGTTTGAGACCGCCAACATCCAGGTGGCCAAGAAGGATGATCGCACCGATTCGGTGGAGTTGCAGAAGAATGCCGAGGCGACGGACGAGGTCATGATCCTGGCGGTGCGCGATGCCGCCCAGCAGATCGCCGACCGCGTGGTGAATGTGGCCTTTCCGGCCAAGGTGCTGGCCAAGACCGATAAGCAGATCACCATCAACCGCGGCGACAGTACGGGCGTGGAGATCGGGCAGGTCTGGCAGGTGATGTCGCAGGGGCAGACGCTGACCGATCCGGACACCGGTGAGGTGCTGGGGCGCGAAGAGGCCGTGGTGGGCAGGGCGCGTGTGATCGCGGTGCAGCCCAAATTCTGCACGGCGGAGCTGCTGGAGGGCGCGGATCAGGTGACCGCAGGCATGGTTGTGCGTCAGCCGCCGGCGCCCAAGCCGCAGTAATCTTGGAACCAGGTGGGAGAATCGCTATGCGCAAGCCGCAAATGATGCCGTGGGCCGTGGTGGCCCTGGGGGTGGCGCTGCTGGGTTCCGGGTGCCAGACCTATACGTCGCAAACCAAAGCCATGCGTGAGGACTGGGCCGCCGGCCGGGCCGCGGCCGCTGCCGCGGCGTATGGCAAGGAAGCCGATCGTTGTGGCGAAGATAAGGATGCCATCGTCTGGAACCTCGAGGCCGCTCTGGCTCAGCGCGTGGCGAGCAACCTCCCCGAGAGCAACCGCCACTTCGATAAGGCCGTACAGCGCATGGATGTCTATGAACAGCAGGCCAAGACCAAGGTCGGCCGCGAAGCCCTCGCGCTGATGTCCAACCAGCAGAACATGCCGTACGAGGGGCGCTCGTACGACAAGATCATGCTGCATACCTATCAGGCCTTGAACCTCCTGACGCAGGGCGAGGTGGACAAGGCGCGCCCGGCGATCATTCGCGCCTACCAGTATCAGCAGGATGCGGTGGAGGAGAATGCCCGGCGTATTGAGCGCGCCCAGGAGGAAGAGAAAGCGAACAAGGACCGCGCCACGGCCGAGAAGGCCAAGGCGGATCCCAAGTTCCGCAGCGACCTGGCAGGCGTCACGAATAACCTGGACGGATTCCAGTGCTACGCCGACTATGTGAACCCCTTTACCGTCTACCTGGATGGCATCTACTTCCTGCACAACGGCGCAGGCGGGTCGGATCTGGAGCGGGCCCGTAAATCACTGCAGCGCGTGCAGGAGGTGGCCGGCAGCAATAAGTTCGTCCAGGCTGATCTGCAGGCGGCGGCGCAGGGCACCCCGCCCGCGAAGTGCACGTATGTGATCTTCGAGACCGGCCAGGCCGCCAGCCTGGATCAGGTCCGCATTGATGTACCGATTATCATCACCAAG
>CAYSHQ010000371.1:0-2855 GCA_964430835.1 uncultured Lentisphaerales bacterium | reverse complement strand
GGGCCAGCGTGGGAGGGCGTAGCTCCCGGTAAGCCGCAGCCTCAGGTACGCGACAGGAAGGTCGTAACCGCGAATGAACGCGAATGAACGCGAATGCGCAGTGCTTCTGTAAGCTGCTTGTGAATAGCGAGGTCCATGAAACGCTCATGCATGCGCAGGGCGTCTCAAGGCCACCGGGGGCAGCTACCTCCACACACCTGCCATCTTCCGCAGTTTGGGGCCCCCCCATTCGCGGTTGCTCCAGGTCCCGTGCCTTCCTCCGCCCGTCCACCCGGCGTCAGCAACCAAGCACCAAGCACCACGAACCACGAACACCTACCACCTGCCACCTGCCACGAGCACCTGCCCCATGGCAATGCCTCCGTCGTTAGGAGGCGTATGGCGGTGCTGGATCACGCGGACCCCAAGGGCAGAGAGTTGCGGCACCAGCAGCGCGGTCAGCAGTCGATTCATGAAAACGCCACCGCTGAGCGCCACTACGTCGGCGCCCGCTGTGCCGACCATGGCGCGACCCTGCCGCACCATGGTCGCTGCTGCCTGGGCCAGCGCCACATGCCACCCATACGCCCAAGCGGCCGCTGAGAAGGGCGAGCGGTCGGAGGCTACCGGCCCTTCGGTCAGCACGTACCGGATGGTCTCCTGCCAGTCCACCCAGAGCATGTCCCCTTCCTGTCGCACCAGGTACGGCAGCTCTGGTACGCGTTCACCTGCCACCCGGCCAGCGGCGGCGGCTTCCAGGCGGATGGCGGTTTGCCCTTCATACGTCACCACGCCACTGGCCACGCCCAGTGCCACAGCCATGGTATCGAACATCCGGCCGGCTGCGTGCGTGATCGGCGCCTGCACCCCTGCCACGCTCTGCTGGCGCCACACCTGCCACGCTTCGTCGCGGATAGCCAAGCGTGTACGGAGCGCCTGCGGCAGATCCATCCCGGCCGCCACGCAACGGCCCGCCAGTTGTCGCAGCGGCTGCCGCACCGCGGCATCACCCCCCGGCAGCGGCACACCGGTAAACGACGCCAGGCGCCGATAGCCGCCGCCCTGCACATGGAGCAACTCCGCGCCCCAGATCTGCCCGTCTGCCCCCAGCCCGGTGCCATCGAAAACCAGCGCCAACCCCTCCTGCAATCCGTGTTCCCCCAGACAAGCCGCCGCGTGCGCGTGATGATGCTGCACCGGAACCACCGGGATCCCGAGACAGCGGGCCATCTCACGACCGACACGACTGCTATGCAGGTCAGGATGGAGATCCACCGCCACGCACGCCGGCGCACGCTGCACAAAGCGCGGCAGCGCCTCCGCCACCTGCCGCAGCCCCTCCACCGCCTCCGGCGCTTCCAGGTCGCCGATGTGTGGCGAGAGCACCACGCGATCATCAAAGCCCAGCGCAATCGTGTTCTTCAGCTCCGCGCCCATGGCCAGCACAGAGTGCGACAGCCGGTGCGCCAGCCGCAGCACTTCCGGTGCCAGCCCGCGTGCACGCCGCCAGACCTGCTGCCCGTCAGCCACCGGCAGACAGATTGAATCATCACAGCGCAGATTGATCTCGCGGTTGTGCAGCAAGAAGAAGTCCGCAATCCCGCACAGCCGTTCACGGGCCTCGGCATTGGTGATACAGATCGGCTCCCCGCCCCGGTTGCCGCTGGTCATCACCAGCCAGTCGAAAGGTGGCGTGGGATCCCCCGCCAGCGGCGTAGCCAGCAGCAGGTGCAGCGGCGTGGTGGGGAGCATCACCCCCAGCGTGGCCGTGTCAGGCGATAAGTCACGCACAGGTAAGATGGTCTGATCAGGCCGCAGATCGAGGATCACGATCGGTGCCAGCGGCGCGGCCAGCAGACGGGCCGTGTCCGCCCCGCACTGGCAGACCTGCGTCACGACCGCTGGTGTGCGCGCCAGTACGGCAAACGGTTTATGCGGCCGGTTTTTGCGCCGGCGCAACTCCGCCAAGGCCCGGCGGTTGGTGGCATCCACTGCCAGCAGGAAGCCACCCACCCCGCGCAGCGCCACTACGGCACCAGCCGCCAAGGCGGCCCGCACCTGCCGCAGCGCCTCCCCGGGGACCGCCGCCCCTTGCGCATCCTCCAGCCACACCCGTGGACCACAGACCGGACAAGCCATGGACTCGGCATGAAAACGCCGGTCAGCCGGGTCGTCATATTCCCGCTGGCAGGCGGAACAGAGCGGAAAGGCGCAGAGCGTTGTGCGTTCGCGATCATACGGCATGCCATGCACCACGGTATAGCGCGGTCCGCAGCGCGTACAGGTGGTGAATGGGTAGCCATAGCGGCGCTCGGCCGGATTGAGCACCTCGCGCGCGCAATCCGGACAGAGCGCCAGGTCGGCCGGAATCAGCAATTCCGTCGTGGCGCTGGCCGCGCTAGCCAGGATTTGGAAGGATGCCACCGGCGGGGCGGACAGTGGCTCATCCGCGATCTGGACAACCTCCTGCACCTGCGCCGACGGCGGCAGTGCCCCCGGCCAAGCCGCCATAAACTGCTGCAGCGCATCCGCGTCGCCTTCCAGCACCAGCCGCACCGACCCGGTGCGGTTCTGCACGCTGCCACCCAGCCCGGCTTGCTGCGCCAGCCGGCAAAGCGTCGGCCGAAACCCCACACCCTGCACAATGCCGGTTATATCGTACACCACGCGTCGGCCGTGGCTGAGGGGCTCAGCGGCACGCTTCATACGTTCCGCCCTGCCAAAAATAGTAAGCTGTCGTCCCATCGCCACATGTCAGAAAGTGTAGCGCGCGCCAGGTCAAAAGTCAGCACCAGAGCGACTCAGCATGCCCTGGACTCTTTGGTTGGGCTCACATAGTTTGAGCGTTGCGCCAAGCACGCACGGTCTTCTGGGTA
>CAYSHQ010000370.1:0-2878 GCA_964430835.1 uncultured Lentisphaerales bacterium | reverse complement strand
TATTGAGGTCATGCGGGTTGCGCATATCCTCGATATTGATCCCCTGCTCCGCCAGGTTCCGTGCGATATTGGCGGTCACACCCGGGCGGTCCGGATAGACACAGATCAGGATATTACCAGACGGCGGGAAGTAGAGGCGATCGAACTCGTTGAGCCGCGAAACCATGAGCATCCCTTCGGCCACGGTACCGCGCACGCTGGTGCGCTTCAGGCGCCCCTCTTCCACCTCGGCCACCAGATCCACGGTGATGGAGTTCGGGAACCCCTTCTCCGGGTCGATCGGATGGTTGTTATATTCAATCCCCCGTTCCGCCAGGAACTTGACGGCGGACGCGTGGTCATTGCAGCGGTCGAAGTTATCCCACACGCCGGCCAGGATGGAAACCAGCAGCCACTTACCATAGGGCTCGAGCTGCCCGTAGAAGCTGGTCTCCACGGCCCGCAGCGGGGCCTGACCCGCCAGCTCATGCGTGAGCTTGCCCAGCGCAAATGCCAGCTCGCAATAGGCGCGATCCAACCCCTCGGGGATGTCGCGGTTGACAATAAACGCCGTGACCCCCTTGTCATCCAGATCAATCAGCTCACGGGCGGCACGCTCAGCCGCCACGTAGTTGGCCTCGTGCGTGCTGGCACCCAGATGCGGCATCAGGATGTCGGCGATATCGGCCACGCTCTTGGGGCCGGGCTCATCCTTCGGGTAGACGTCGTTCAGGAAGCGCAGCCCCTTGACCTTGCGGGCCTCGCGCAAGGCCGGCTCGTCAATGATGCCGGCGCGGGCGCAATTGATGATGGTGGCATTCTGCTTCATCAGGCTGAGCAGGCGCGGACCGACCAGGCCCCGCGTACTCTCCATCTCGGGGATGTGCAGCGTGATGTAGTCGCACTCCGCGAACAACTCGTCGAGGTCGGCCGGTTCGGCGCCGAACTCCCGCACCCGCTCAGTGGCCACCAGCGGATCATATCCCAGAATGCGACATTCGAACCCACGCAGCCGCCGGATCACCAGGCGCCCAATGTTGCCCAGTCCGACAATCCCGACGGTTTTGCCGGTAATCTCGCGCCCCATGAAGGCCTTCTTCTCCCACTCGCCGCGGCGTACCGAAGCGTCCGCCGGTACGATGAAGCGGGCATCTGCCAGCATCAGGGCGATGACCTCTTCGGCCACGGCATTGGCATTGGCACCGGGGGTATTCATGACATCCACGCCGCGCTTGCGGGCATACTTAATATCCACGTTATCATAGCCGGCGCCGGCGCGCACCACCACCCGCAGTTGCGGCAGCGCCTCCATGACCGCGGCGGTCACTTTTTCACTGCGCACAATCAGCGCATGCGAGTCCGGATGTGCGGCCGCGAGTTCCGACAGCGGGGTCTTGGCATCCTGCACCACGACATACCCGCCATGGCTGCGAAGGATTTCCGCCGCGATCGAGTCCAACTTCGTAGGAATCAGCACTTTTTTCATGCTTCAACACCCATGCTACTTTTGCTATGGTTACGTGACTTATGCGTCACTCGCTTGCCCCCTGGAGCCGCGCCGTGCGACTCTGGTCCCCGGGATGCGCAATCCGACAACGGAGTGCAGTTTACCGGGGGAGCGGAGGCGACGCAAGCTCTGACCCGTGAAATTGCTGCCTGCGGCGCCTCCCCGGGCCGCGTTCAACAGGAGACCGAAGACATGTTTGACAGACTAGCAGTCCGGCTGGCCGGCCTCGCACTGGTGTTGGCGCTCCCCACCGGCCTGGCTTTCGCACAAGGGAACCCGGGCGATACCCCGCCGGCGTTCCAGGAGACCGACCCGTACGAGAAGCCCGAACGTAAGGAGCCGTCCATGTGGTGGTGGAGGAAACCAGCGGGCGACACCCCGGCCGCGCAACTGGCGCTGGCCACGCGCTATGCCAAGGAGGGGCGCACGAGTCGCGCCCTCGCCGCCAACCGCGCCCTGGTGCGCAAATGGCACAACTCGGCCGAGGCCGTCGTGGCGCAGCAAAACCTGGCCCGCCTGCTAGAGGAAGGTGGCGAGTACGAGGACGCCTTTCTGGAATACCAGTACCTGATCGCCTATTTTGCCGGACAGTTCCCGTTCCTGGACGTGCTGGACCGCCAATACCGCTGCGCCAACGCCTTCGCCAGCGGCAACCATGCTTTCCTCAGCTCCCAGCGCGACACCCGCTTGATGTACGAACGCATCCTCCGCAACGGTCCGAACTGGACCCAGGCGCCGGCGGTGGCCATCCGCATCGGCGAACTGCGGGAAGCCGACAACGAGGTGCCGGAAGCCATCGCCGCCTATGAACTGGTGCCGAACCGCTTCCCCAATACCGACGCAGCCCGGGATGCCGCCTATCGCGCCGCCACCTGCCGCAGCCACTTCGCCCTGCGCCACCCGCGGGATGCCAAGGCCCGCCAGGACGCGGTCGCCGCCCTGAACGCCTTCTTAAAGAAATACCCGCGCGACAACCAAGCCGACACCCTGCGCATCAGCCTCAAGGATCTGGACGTGCAGACCGTGGACGCCGCGTATGCGCAAGCCGTATTTTATGACCGCAACCGGCACGATCGCGCCGCTGCCATCGCCGCCTATCGTGATTTCCAGCGGCGTTTCCCGGATGCGCCTCAAGCCAAGGAGGCGGCCGCGCGCCTGGAACTGTTGGAAAGAAAAACCATGCCGCTGCACAACCAAGGAGTGACCAATGAAGTCGTTCGTTAATGGATGCCTGGCTCTTGCCCTGCTGATCGGACTCACCGGCTGCGCCCAGTACCATACCGGCCACGCCATCCCCGCCGGGATGCGCACGATCGCCGTACCGCCCTTTGAGAACGCCTCCGGCCACCCGCGGGCAGAAGTACTGACCACCCAGGCCGTGCTGTCCGAGTT
>CAYSHQ010000369.1:0-2893 GCA_964430835.1 uncultured Lentisphaerales bacterium | reverse complement strand
TGGCCTGGGGGCTGGGCAGTACGCCGGCCCTGCAGTATCGCGTGGACGATCCGGCGCAGGCCGGGCGGTTGCAGGTCTTTGCGCTGGCCGCCACCCCGCCCGGCTTCCAGTTGCAAAGCACGCCCCGCATCAGTGAACAGTCCGGCTATGTCCTCTACGCGTGGGACGTCCCTCCCCCGGCAGGAAAGGAAGAAGAATGAGTGCAACGGATGACCTCCTGGTGGATATTGCGAACCTGCACCACGCCTATCAAAAGCGCATCGCCCTGAACGGCGTGACCTTCCAGGTGCGGCGGGGTGCCATCCACGGCTTTGTCGGCCCGAACGGCGCGGGCAAGACCACGGCGCTGAAGATCCTCGCGACGCTGCTGCGCCCCCAGCGCGGCCGCGTCCATCTGTTTGGCCTGGATGTGGCCACGCAGGATCGCGCGGTGCGGCGCCGCATCGGCTTTATGCCGGACCACTTCAGCATGTACCGGCAGATGACGGTCTTTGAGTATCTGGACTTCTTTGCCGCCGCCTATGGCCTCGACTTTGCCGCGCGCACGCGCACCATCCACGATGTGCTGGCCCTGACCGACATGGAGGGAAGGCAGCATGACTTGATTAAAGGTCTCTCCCGCGGCATGCAACAGCGCGTCAGCCTGGCCCGTGTCCTGGTGCACGATCCGGATCTGCTGCTGCTGGATGAGCCGGCCAGCGGCCTGGATCCGCGGGCGCGCCTGGAGCTGATGGAGATCATCCGGGAGCTACAGCGCATGGGGAAGACCATCTTCATCAGCTCGCACATCCTGAGCGAACTGGCCTTGCTCTGCGACAGCGTCAGCATTCTGGATCGGGGCGAAGTGCGCTATTCCGGCAGCATGCAGGGGCTGGTGCAACGCGAGGGGCCGGTGCAGGAGTATCGGTTGCAGTTACACGCGGAGTCGGCAGGGCTGGCAGCGGCGTTGCGGCAGGTGGCGGGGGTGACCAACGTGGCGAAGCACGAAAAAGAGCCACGGTATCAGATCCAGTTCCACCGCGAGCAGACCGACACGAATGCGCTCTTGCAAGCGGCCCTGGCCTGCGGCGGCCGCGTGCTGGCGTTCCAGGAGGAACTGCGCCATTTGAATCAGGCTTTCATGGATCTGACGGAGCCGGGCGTAACCCCGGCGTTGTGCGCGGCGACCGTGCCGGTGGTGCCGGAGTCGGCACCATGAAGGCACCGTTGTTGGCCCTCTTTGAACGCTCGCTGCGCCAAGAGTCACGTTCCTGGTTGCCGCTGATCGCGCGCTTGCTCCTGCTGGGGTGGTTGCTCCTGCAACTGGTCTTCATCGCCACGCAGGCGCGCCGGGGGTGGCTGGGTGCGCCGGGACTTTACTTCTTCCAGCATATTGCCTGGCTCAACTTCGTGGTGCTCACGATGGGCGGCCTGGGATACTTTGCCGCGGCCATCGCCGAGGAGAAGGAGGAGATGACGCTGGGGCTGCTGCGCATGACCGGCCTCAATCCCCTCGCCATCCTGCTGGGCAAGTCCACGGCGCGTCTGACGGGCGCCATGCTGCTGTTGCTGGTGCAACTGCCTTTCACCCTGCTGGCCGTGACGCTGGGCGGCATTGGCGTACCGCAGATCATCGCGGCGTATGCCGTGCTGCTCGCCTATCTCTTTCTGCTGAGCAATTTGGCGCTGATCTGGTCCGTGGTCTGTCAGCGGATCGCTACGGCGGCGGCCTGGACCGGCTTGTGTCTCTTCCTCTTCCTGGCGGTGCCACACTGGATCCTGGCGTTACTGTCGAATTCCCACACTACTAGCTTCGGCGCCTGGGTAGGGGGCTCGGACCATGGCGTGGGCTGGCTGCTCGCCCGGGGTTGCGAGATGCTGATGGCCGCCTCGCCGGCCGTCCGGTTGACAGAAGTCTTCCGGACCGGCACCATCGTCACGCCCTGGAACTTTCAGGTGGCGAGTAATCTGGCGGCCGGGGTGGTTTGCTTTGGGATCGCCTGGCTCCTGTTCGACCGGTGTACGCGGGATATTCAGGAAGCCGCCCCGGTGCGAACGCTGGAAATGCGGCTGCGTTCCTGGTGGCGCCGGGGCCGGGTGCCGACCAGGATTACCGGCGCGCAGGCGCTGACCTGGAAAGAGAGCGGTCTGTATGCGGGCGGGGCCGGCGCCATGGCGCTGCGGGTCCTCGTGCTGGGCTTGCTCTACGTCGCGGTCTTTTGCGTGCCGATGTGGCTGTCGGGCGCGTCGATACGGCGGGACTACCTCGGCGGCAGCCTGATGATCTTTGCGCTCGTGCTGCTGGCTGTGATGCTGGCGTTCGGGGCGGCGAACATCTTCCACGAGGAAGTGCAATGGAAGACGCTCTCCAGCCTGGTGATCCTGCCGATTTCGGTGCTGGAGTTGATCGGCCGCAAGGTTGTGGGGCGGTTGATCGAGGTGGTGCCGGCACTCGGCTTCCTGGTCGTGGGCGCCGGCATCTATCCGGCCGGGGTGCACGATTTCGTGCGGAATCTTTCACGCGATGGCACGGCGTTCCTGGCATTTCTGTTCTTTATCGCGCAGTATCTGCTCTTTCTGCATCTGGTGGCGTATCTGTCGCTGATCGTGAAGCGCTGGGCTTTGCCGCTGGCATTCGTGCTGCAGTATGGCTGCGGCTCCATGTGCGTGATCCTATTTGGCGTCTCGGGCATACTGGACAACCATAACAGCGCAGACGGCTTGCTGATGCTGAGCATCCTTGTGACCTCGGCCCTTTTGTTCTGCCTGCTGCAGGGGATGGTGGCGCGCCTGCGCCGCGCCGCCGCCGAAGAGTAGGGTGCGATCCAAGGGAGTGGAGAAGCGTGAAGATCCCTGCCACAGGCAGGCGCTGGCCCCATGGTCTTTTCCTGAAGACATGGTTCTGCGAACCCCC
>CAYSHQ010000368.1:0-2909 GCA_964430835.1 uncultured Lentisphaerales bacterium | reverse complement strand
ACCCGACAACCGTCTGACGCGTGAAGAAGGCTCCGCGCTCCTCCATGCCGCCGCTTTTCGCGAGTAACTCAATAGCCGCCTCCACCTGGTCCGAACGGGTGAAGGGGCATTCGTCCACAATATCAAAAACTGGTTGCCTAATTACCAAAGTCTATGCCTCGCTTACCGTGCGCCTAACACCGTTGAAATGTCTAGCATCTTACCTTTATGCCGTTCGCATTAGACCGAACACTGCAGCACTCAAACAGGATGAAATAGATGTCACACTTCACTGGATGTTAGGGTAGCAAGTACGGCGCGCATGTTCAAGCACTGCCGCGGCTCGTTGTCGGGGTTAAGTAGAAATCCGACAGCGAGCTCTGCATCCCCCCCATCTCACGCAGTTTGGCGTCACGGGTTTGCGCTTTTGTGAGATCGGCCGATCTGGTACGATGGCCCGTATATGTTCGGACTTACTGGTTACTTTCGTGCCGGGGGCTCTGCCCGCCAAGCGGCTCTGCAGCTGGTGCATGGGATGCCGCGCCTGCTGTTGTTTGGCGGCCTTCTGGTGGTCTTGATCTATTATGCGATTGCGGTCCAGCGCGGTGCAGACGGACATCCGGCGGCGTCGCAGCTCGATGCCTTTAGCTACCTGCAATATGCGCGGGCTTTTGCCGAGGGGCATCCCTATGTCTTCTCACCCGGCGACACGCCCTCGACCGGCAGCACCAGTCACCTCTATCCGGTCTTGCTGGCGGTGCCGTATCTGCTCGGCGCGCGGGGCGGCGCTCTGTTGCATGCGGCTTTTGTTTTGAATGCGATCTGCTATTTGATCTGGCTGCAACTCTTCTGGCGTGTGGCGCGGCGTGTCGCTCCGCGACAGGCGGTGCTGGCGGCGGGGCTGGTGTTGCTAAACGGGCATTTGTTGCTTTGTATGGCCGGGCTGACCGACATGGCCCTTTTTACGGTGCTCGCCTGGGGCTGTTTCGCAGCCCTGTTGTATGCGCGTTTTCGCCTGGCAGCCTTGCTGCTGGTGCTCTGCGTGTGCGCGCGGCCAGAGGGGGTGCTGCTGGCGGTGGGGCTGGCCGCATGGGGTGGCTATCGGGCGTGGCGCCACGATGCTCAGGCGCGCCGGCTGTTGACCATCGCGGCGTGTGGCCTGGCGGCGAGTGCAGCCGTGTTTGCGCTAAATTTTGCGCTAACGGGTGCGGCGCAATTCCAGTCCGTGGCGCAGAAGGGTTATGTGAAGAACTTTTCGTTGCTGGGTGCACTGGGGTGCGCGGCGAACGATTTTGGCCTGCTGGTGCGCGAGGCGCTCTTTCACATGGGCGCGGCCCCGCGCGGCGCGATGTTTCTGCCGGTGGTCGGTGGATTGCTGGCCGTGGCGGGGGTGGTCGCCGGCATGCGGCCGACGCGCGGCGTGCCGGTGGTCGGCTGGTGGTTGGGGTGTAGTTTGGCGACCGTGGGCTTGATCGCCACGAGCGCCTGGCAGGGGTTGGGGTACGATCGGTACCTCCTCTGGCTTGCGCCGACCTGGTATCTGCTCGCGGCGCGCGGCGCCGGCTGGCTGGCCGAGGCGTGTCATACGCCGCGCATCTATCCGGTATTGGGCGTGCTGCTGATCGGGTACGAGTTGATCTCCTGGCCCTATTTTGCGGCCATGCAGGCTGCGCAATGCACACAGGTGCAGTCCGTCGGGACAATTGCGCGTGCTATGGATGCTCTGTTGCCGCCGCAGGCGCCGGTGGGTGTGCTCAGCGGACCCAATGCAGCCTATGAGCTGGGGCGCCGGCCGATCCGGCATGTCGCGGGAATCACTTCGCCGGTTTTTTCGCGGCAGCGCGACATGGTCTGCGCCGTGGAGATGCTCAAGCACCAGCCGACAAGCCGGTTTACGCATCTGGTGATCACCCCGGCCGAACAAGGGTGGTTCGCGCAAGCGGGTCTCTTGGGCGAGCCCCTGCTCACCAATCCCGATGCGCCACCGAACGCCCAGGCTTTTGAACTGTACACCGCCAGATGGGAGGCCTTCCCGGTTGCAGCCTTGCGTCCGATGGATACGAATGTGTGTCTGGCCATTGCCGGGCTTACGCTGGTGGACCAACTGGATGTCGGGTACGTGCCAGATGAACAGCGCAGTCGCTATCGTGTCGGCTCGCGCCTGTCCGATCAAATCTGCCACCTTTGTGTGGCCAGCCGCCGCATCGGCGACCAGCGCATCACCGACGTCGGGCAACCGGTGATCGGCTGGGATGAATTCCGCGTGCAGGGGTTACGGCCGGGACAACCGCTGCGCATCGTGATGCGCACCACGCTGGATGCCACCTGCGCGATTATGCGGGTCACCGAAAACCGTATCGGGGAAGGGGTGCATTTGCGCGCCCCGCTGCAAATCCGCCCCCTGGTTAACAACCACACCCTCCCGTTGGTCTCCTTGCCGGTCAACGACGATCCGGACCGATTCACGGAGACATATTTCGACATTCCGGGCGAGGAAGTGACGTCCGATGCGCTCTCGATTGCGCTGGCGGGGGACCACATCGCCATGTTCTACTGGTTTTTCCAGTAGTTGGTCTGCGCTATATAGCGCACCATGCGGTGTGGCGCGGGGGTTTGGCAAGGGGGGTGGCTTTGCCGTGGGGCTGGTGTTGCTGCCGTTTGTCTTTTATCCCATCCTCGCCTTTAGCGATGCGCAGTATCAAGCGCCGGTTGCGGCGTAAGCGCGTCTCTGCCTATGTGTACGGGATCGGTGCGTGAGCGCCGGTCCTGTTTTTTTTGGCAGGCGCACGGGCACGATTCTCAGCAGGGCCGACGCATCCAATTTCAGGCACTTTTTCAAGACTGGCTCTATTTGTTTGCGTCTGAGAGCGGTGTCGCGCTTCGCTTGCGCACCGTCGCCAAACCTGCCGCGTTGCAATGAGCGTGTTAGA
>CAYSHQ010000367.1:0-2922 GCA_964430835.1 uncultured Lentisphaerales bacterium | reverse complement strand
GATGGACCGCACCCGCGCCCTGCATGCCGGCGGCCAACCGGTGGAAGTACTGACCGTGGATAACCACACCGACGGCCCGTACCTCTACCTGCGCCTCCTCAAGGAAGATCCGGCCCGCGCCGCGCAGGTGTTGGAACTGCTGAAGATGAACGGCGGCAACAGCAGCGGCGTCGGCATCGGCTGCGTCAGTTGGGATGGCTCCGTGCATCCGGACCAGTTCTGGCGCCACCATACGCTGGGCAATGTGCAGGAGCGCCCGTTCAGCGCCATCTGGTCGGACCCCAACGACCCGCTCCTCGCCAAGCTGCGCAGCCGCAAGGCGCACCTCAAGGGGCGCTGCGCCGCCTGTAAGTTTGTCGACATCTGCAACGGCAACTTCCGCGTACGCGCCGAGGCCGTCACCGGCGACCTCTGGGCCCCGGAACCGGATTGCTACCTGACCGACCAGGAGATCGGGCTATGAAGGACTCGCTTCGGCTGGTCTTCTGGGAGTTGACCGCGCGCTGTAACCTGAAGTGCTGCCACTGCCGCGCCGAGGCGCAGGACGCCTTTGTCGCCGGCGAACTTTCCACCGCGCAGATCCTCTCGGTGGCGCGCGATATCCGCGCCACCGGCGATCCGATCATGATCCTCACCGGCGGTGAACCGCTGGTGCGCCAGGACTTCTTCGACCTCGCCACCGCCTGCTCCGGCCTGTTCAGCCGCGTGGCGCTGGCCACCAACGGCACCATGGTGGACGACGCGATGGCCCGGCGCATCCAACGCGCCGGCATCCAGCGCGTCAGTGTCAGCCTCGACGGCGCCACACCCGCCACGCACGACGCCTTCCGCGGCGTGCCCGGCAGCTTTGAGGCCACCGTGCGCGGCTACGACGCGCTGATGCGCATCGGCGTCCCGGTGCAGGTCAACGCCACCGTGGCCCGCAATAACATTGGCGAAGTCGACGCCCTGCTGAACTTCCTGCTGGAGCGCAAGGCGGCCGCGTTCCATGTCTTCGCGCTGGTGCCGGTGGGGTGTGGTGCGCAGATCAGCGAAGAGTCGCGCCTCTCGTCCGCGCAGATGGAAGAGTTCCTGCGCTGGCTCTTCACCAAGTCGATGGAGCTGCGCGACCGCATTCACATCAAGGCCACCTGTGCGCCGCAGTACTACCGGATTATGCGCGAGATCTGCAAAGAAAAGGGGATTCCGCTCCCCGGGTCCCCGCACGGGCACGCCGCGCAGGGCGCGCCGGGTGCCGGGCACCCCGCCGGGCACGGCGCCGCCAATGGCATGGAAGCCATGACGCGGGGGTGCCTGGCCGGTTCCGCGGTCTGCTTCCTCTCGCGTATTGGTGATGTGCAGCCGTGCGGCTACCTCCCGCTGCGCGTGGGGAATGTCCTGCAAAAGCCGTTCGGCGAAATCTGGCGCGACTCAGCAGAGTTTGCCGCGCTGCGCGATCCCGGCCAGCTCAAGGGCAAATGCGGCGCCTGCGGCTACCGCACGGTCTGCGAAGGGTGCCGCGCCCGCGCCTACGCCGCCACCTCCAACTTCATGTCCGCCGATCCGGATTGCGCGTATGGACTGACGTCCAGCAAACCATAAAGGAAAAGAAAACGCCGTTCCCTGCCGGCTTGCCGGCAGGAACGAAAAATCGATCTTGGCTTCCGGCGGGCAAGCCCGCCGGGGAGCAAGAGAAAACAACCGACACCAGCGCCCCGGCGACCTTGGTCGCCGGAAGCAAGACTCTGACAGCAAAACCGCCAGAACACAGCAAAGCAAGCAAGATGCCAGAAACCACTGACAACGGCGCCCCGGCGACCTTGGGTCGCCGGGAGCAAGATGCCCGCTCCGGCGCAGCCAACCCGCCGGCGGCCGCTGCCTTTGCCCCCCCCCACGCCCTGTACACCGGCCACAACGTCCACCCCGCGTACGCGCTACGTTACGACTGGACCGGTTGGCCAACCGCTGGCACCTGCCTACCTCCAAACGCCAGCGACCGCGCGCATGCGACCGCGCCTGCCTGGGAGGCTGATGGTCTTCACTTGCTCGAACTACGTGCGCACCTGGACCGCATCCAGATGCTCTTTAGTGTCACGCCGCAAGTCAGCCCAATCTTTTTCACGCAACGCGTAAAAGGCAGATTACAGCACGCGTTACATCAGGCAGATACGGCCATGACGTTCAGTCGCAAAGTTGCATTCCGCAGTCTGGGCGAAAACACCTCAGAAATCGTGGCGCAGTATATTCGCGGCCAGGTTGGCAAAGAAGACTGGGCCGATCCACGGTACCGGAAAATTCTGAATCAGTTCACCGTGCGACCCGCGAACGTGCGATTGGAGGAAGCGTCGGAAACCAACAGCGGCCGCTATTGGTACAATCTACACGTTGTGCTAGTCGTAGCGGGACGCGACCGCATCACGAATCCCGCGATATTAACCGTCATGCGCGACGCCGTATTCGCAACCGCAGAAACCGAAGGCCATCGCATCGCAGCATGCGCTCTGATGCCTGATCACGTTCACCTGTCGCTACGAGGTAACCTGGAGCGCACACCACAGGAAATCGCGCTATCTTTTCAGAACAGTCTGGCACATGCGGCAGGCTGCCGCGTATGGCAAGATAGCTATTATGCAGGAACATTCAGCGAGTATGATCTCGATACGGTTCGACGCCTCGCTGACTGACGATGCAAAGAATCTTGGCTACCGGCGGGCAAGCCCGCCGGGGAGCAAGAGACCACCGATGCCTACAACGCAAACAAAAAAGAAAATGCCGTTCCCTGCCGGCTTGCCGGCAGGAACGAAAAATCGATCTTGCCTTCCGGCGGGCAAGCCCGCCGGGGAGCACGAAGGCACCGCTGCCTACGACGCTAACGGAAAAGTAGCCGTCGTTCCCTGCCGGCTTGCCGGCAGGAACGAAAAATCGATCTTGGCTTCCGGCGGG
>CAYSHQ010000366.1:0-2941 GCA_964430835.1 uncultured Lentisphaerales bacterium | reverse complement strand
CAGCCAGCGCGCACGCGCAGGCGGCGTTCTCGACGACGACCGGCATCCCGACGGTGCCCGGGCAGCTGTGCCTGACGAATGCAGCAGCGGTACGCATGGCATGGCGCACCACGGCGCCGGATCCCACGTCGCCACCGGGTTCGGTGTGGCACCATGCCCTGACGTTTGATCTGCTGGGCAAGAGCGGCAACTCCCGTTCCCTGCAGTTTGGTGGCGGCACGGAGAGTGTGCTCTCCGATCCGGTTACCGATCTAAAACTTTATCTCAAGGGGGCTTATGGCAAGACGGATGGCAGCCTGTCCGAGGATCGTCTGCTGGGCGGGTTCGACTGGGAACATCGCTTTTCCGGGCAGCATGCCTGGTATGTGCGCGATGAGTTATTGAAGGATGGTGTGCAGGGGGTGCGCTGGCGCAACGTATTGGCGGGTGGTTATGGGTATTACTTCTACAAACAGGACAACCGCGATCTGCGGGCACGTTCCGGTGTGGGGCATACCTTTACGACGTACACGGATCAGCAGCGCGCCACCGAGGCGAGTTTCTCCCTGGATAGTGGCTTGCGCTATCGCGAGCAGTTAGGCGCGTACGCCGTCTGGAGCACGGAGCTGGCCTTCCAGCCGATGATGGAGGATTTTGCCAACTATTTCGTCACTCACGAGAGCAAACTCGCGATTCCGCTCGCCATACCGAACCTCGCGCAGGAGTTTGGCATAGCAAACCAATACGGCAGTCAGCCATCGGCGGGCAAGCAGAAGATGGACACCACCTATTTCACGCGGACGCGGCTGTCGTGGTGAGCCGGGGCATAGGGCACTACGACGTATAGGCAGATCCTCAGCGGTACGTGCGCGGATCATCTTGCGTGACGGTCACCGTTGCGGTGACATCGGCATCGCCGAGACACGAATACGACAACGCGCCATCCTGATCAGCCTGAAACACGCTATGGCGCGTTTGGTGGGTAGCGGTTGAAACTGTGCCGCTGTTGTTTCGCGCCTTGATGCTCAGTGTCGTCTGCCGATAGTGGGTGGTGTCGAGGCCGTTGCTTGATTTGCGCAGGGTCAGTGCGCCGTTCTCACGCGAGCTGACCAGGGAAACCGTGATCCAATCATTGCTTCTGACCTGGAAACTCGTCGTCTTCCAGATTGCTAACGCACCCGTGCCCCTCAGTTGAATCGTGTTGCAGGACAGTGGTGCGGGCGGGGCGGCGTTCTGACCCCGTGCGGGCTTGGCCGTCGGCACCGGCGTTTTGTCGGCGTCTGGCACGCTGAGGGGGTCTGCCAAGGTCACCGCTTTGCTGATTTCGGCGGGTGGCGCCGCGACGCGACTGCGATATTCGGCCACGATGAAGGTAGCGGCCTGGTGGGCAGGCGTCTGCTTTGTGGCATCGATTTCGCTTTTGAACTGTGCGGCCAGATCCAGCTGATCTTCGCGCACCGCTTGTTTGGCTTGTCGGTCGAGGAATTGAAAATACTGTTCCGCCAATTGCAACGTCTTGCTGGCGCGCTCCAGTTCGGCGCTCTCGCTGGCCGTACGCATGGTGGTAATCCACGCGGCCAGCTCGGCGGTCGTTGGCATGACAGAAGCCGCGGGCAGAGTTTTTTGCAGGGCCGTGCGGTTCAGTTCGGCATCCACAGCCCGGACGCCATCCAGGTCACCCTTCTGCTTGACACTTTGCCGCAACGCCTCCAGGCCGGTGCGATACCGTGCTAGCCGGTTTGTTTTCTCCACCTCGCCCTCGCGGACGAGCTCTTGCTGGCGTTGCCGGTAAATGGCTTGCGCCTTGGTTAGGTCATTGCTGGTAATCGATGTCGCGGTGGCAATCCCCGGCCCAAGCATGACCAACATGAGGATCATAGTGCGTGCGAAGCGTATTCTCATTTTCCCCTCCCGGAGTTGGCAAGCTGGTAGCGGGTTACTGGTTGGCAGGCGCGGTGACGCACCCCCTTCCGGCGCACGCGGCGGTCGTCATGCCTTAGTTACGTCGCGCCCCTAGGGTTGTCGTTTGCGGTATCACTTTCGGCTCGTACAGCGTGAAAGAGGTTTTCTGCAGCGAACTGTTGATGTTGAAGGACGTCTTGTAGGTCACAGGATCGCTGGTTACCCGCACGTTAGACAGTTCGAGCCGACTGGCGCTTGGATTTCTCGGTAAATCGACGCAGAATTCGCCTTCGACGTAGGTTTTCATGTTCTTGTACCCGTATTTCCGGAAATCAAAGGCGACATCAATCGTGCCGAGCTTTTCCGTCCGCTGGGCGGTAGGTACGCCGGGTGCTTTGCCTTCGGCATTGGCCGGCGGCACGGCGTTGGTGAGCGCTTTTTTGCTGTACATGTCAAAGGTTAGTGTGATGGGGGCATAGGCTTCATCCGGTGTTGAGATGTACAAGCGGGCGGTGCCGAGCACCCGGTCTGTTTCTTTCTCCTTTGCGCCCCAGCACATTTTGACAATATCGACCTTGTACTCTTTTTCGAGGACGGTCTTCCCCTCCTTGTACGCGGCACCGGAGGCACAAGTCGCAAACAGTAGCCCACACAGCAGGCTCCCCATGATCATCTTCATAGCACAGTTTCCTTGTTTTCGATACAGATTGCCCGTGGCGCTATCCGACATGTACGCGTGAACGGGCGTACCCCCAGAGAAGACGCAACGAAGTCGTTGGGGATTCTGCCAGAGGCGGGCGGCACGCGTCAAGGCTGCTGGACGTGCGGAAGTGCGTCCGGTTCTCTTGCGGATGGCCAAAGCGCGATGTAATCGCAGCTGCGCTGCCTTTTGCGCGCTGCGTGGTCCGGCTGGCCTGACGGTGTTGCCGCGCTGTAGCTCGCCGTCGCGAGCGAAGGTTGGTCGGGGCGGAGGGATTTGAACCCCCGACTTTCAGCGCCCAAGGATGACGCGCTACCAGGCTGCGCTACACCCCGACATGGCAGGCTGCGCGTAACGCCG
>CAYSHQ010000365.1:0-2949 GCA_964430835.1 uncultured Lentisphaerales bacterium | reverse complement strand
CTTTTGCGTTCAGCGCGTATCCACGCCCGGCCCGATCACACCCCCGGCCAGTAGCGCGGGCTCGCCCTCGAGCCCAGCGCAGCCACCGCTCATCCAAACCCGGCGACGCTCCGCCCTCGGCCCGGGGGCGGGCCGGGGCTACTGCCCGGCGCCGTTTTCTGAACGTCGGCAGCGCTGTGAGCGCCCTTGACAGCGACAAGGGAGACGGTACATAGTAACAGGTTCACGGCTGAATGGAATCCCGAAGGAGCGAACTGTCTATGATCAGGGTGAAAGTCATCGGCGCGACCGGCTACGGCGGCATTGGTATTACCGAGCTCTTGCTCCAGCATCCCGAGGCGCGGCTTGTGGCGCTGATCGCGCGTGAGGACGTCGGCCAGCCGATCAGCCAGGTCTATCCCCACCTCGCCGGGTTCTGCGACCTGCCCGTGCTGGCACCGGACGATCCACGCGCTCAGGAACCGGCCGATATCGTCTTCTGTGCCACCCCCGACGGCGTGGGCATGCGCGCTGCACCCGAAGCTCTGGCGCAGGGTGCCAAGGTAATCGACTACAGCGGCGACTTCCGCTTTACCACGCCCGACGCCTTCGCCGAATACTCCCGCCGCATCGGCCGCGAACCCGTACATGCCTCACCGCAACTGCTCGGCAATAATGCCTACGGCTTGGCGGAGTTGCACCGCTCCGCCATCCGGCAGGCACGTGTGGTGGGCAACCCCGGCTGTTTTGCGGTCAGCTGCATCCTCGGCCTGGCCCCGGCCGCGCAAAGCGGACTGGTGGAGCCGTTCAGCGTGATCTGCGACTGCAAGACCGGCGTCTCCGGCGCCGGCAAGAAAGTCAGCCCCACGTTCCACTACCCGGCCCGTTACGAGCAGATGAACGCCTACAAATTGGCGGGGCACCAGCATGTGTGCGAGGTGGAACGCGAGCTCAGCCTGCTGGCCAACCGCGAAGTACGCCTCACCTTCACGGCGCAGGTCGTACCGGTTTGCCGCGGCATCCTTTCAACCCTGTACGGCACCCTCACCCGCTCTGTCACCGAGGCCGATGTGCTGGCACTCTACCGCGAATTCTACCGGGAAAGCCCGTTCGTACGCGTGTTTGACAGCAAGGCCAACATCGGCACGCTGCATGTGCGCGGCACCAACTTCTGCAACCTGGTGGTCAGCGTCGACAGCCGTGTCAACCGACTGCGCATCGTCTCCTACATTGACAATCTGATGAAGGGGCAGGCCGGTTCCGCCCTACAGAACATGAACCTGATGTGCGGACTCCCCGAGGCTCTCGGCTTGTTGCGTCCCGGCATCTACCCATAACGTCCGCCGTCCAACGGCACCACCGCCAGCTGACAGATCAAACCATGAGCCCAAATGCCAAGAAGAATGTGCGTCCGCGTCCCGGTCTGGGTCGCGGTCTCGGTGCCCTGATCAACCAGCTCCCGGCCCAGACGGAAGCCACTGCAGAGGCGCATGAAGAAGCGCCACCGGCCGCGGCCCTTACGCCGACTGCCACGGCGGCCGCCCCTGCGCCGCACGCCGCCACACACGCCCCCCGGGCCGATGGCAAGCACGTGGCACAGCTCCCCGTGGCGGACATCAGCCGCAGCACCTGGCAGCCGCGGCAGGTGTTCGACGAGGCCGCGCTCCATGACCTGACCGAATCCATCAAGACCCACGGCGTCATCCAGCCGTTGATCTGCCGACGCGGCAACAACGGCGGCTACGAACTGATCGCCGGCGAGCGCCGCTTGCGCGCCTCTATGCTGGCCGGGCTCGGCCAGGTACCGGTCATCCTGATCGAGGCGGCCGACCGCGAGGCCGCCGAGATGGCGATCATCGAGAACATCCAGCGCGAGGATCTCAGCCCCATTGAAGAGGCCGAAGGGTACCGCACGCTGGCCGACAAATTTGGCCTGACCCAGCAGGATGTCGCCGACCGTGTCGGCAAGGCCCGCGCCAGCGTGGCCAATGCACTGCGCCTGCTGGATCTGCCGGATGAGGTCAAACAGCTGATCGGCAGCGGCCTACTGAGCAGCGGCCATGCCAAGGTCTTGCTCAGCGTAGCAGACCCCAAGGAGCAGGTGCTGCTTTCGCGCAAATGCGTTACCGACGGTTTGGCCGTACGGGCGCTGGAGCATCTGCTGCAGCGGCGCCAGCAGGCAAGAAGCGGCGAGAAGCGCGGCCCGCAAGCCGACATTCCGGACAGCCACCTCAAGCACCTGAGTGACCAGCTGCACGGCCGCCTCGGCACAGCCGTCCGCCTGACCCCCAGCATGACGCACGCCAATGGCAAGCGGATCAAGGGGCGCATCGAGATTGATTTCTACGACAACGACGATCTCGACCGGCTCCTCGCCATCCTCGGCGTCACGATCGAATAGCCCGCAGGCGCCCGGTTGGCGCCAAGTACACGTGCCCGCTGTACCCGCCATACAACCACCCCCCCCGAAGCCGGCGCCAGAACGGCAGGAGGGCGACGTCAGCCCTGTACGCACACGCCTGCGCTGGCCCTCCCGGAGCGCCTTCCTGGGACTGGCGACGCTGGGCGGGCTCTTGGCCGGGTGCCGCCCGGCACCGCCACCACCCGCGCCAGCGCCGGGTGTACGCCTGCCGTTCACCGTAACCAATGGCACCCAGGCCCTGGCACAGGTAAGCGCGCTGTGCGCACTCGGGCCACGCGACGCCGGTACGCCCGGTGGCGAACGCGCGGCACGCTGGATCGCCGACGCACTGCAGCAGGCCGGCGTGCCGGCGCGCCTCGACACCTTTACCAACCAGACCCCGTCCGGCCCCCTCACCTGCCACAACGTCCTGGCAGAACTCCCGGCTGCCGGCCCGGCTTCGGCGTCCACTGCCCCCACCCCTGCCACGCCGCCGGTACTTGTGCTGCTCTCACATTTCGACACCAAGAGCGGCATCGCCCCAGACTTTATTGGCGCCAATGACGGCG
>CAYSHQ010000364.1:0-2952 GCA_964430835.1 uncultured Lentisphaerales bacterium | reverse complement strand
CGGTATTGATCCCCGGCCCGGACGTGACCAGGCGATTGATATTCGTCAGATCGAAGGCCACAAACTGCATGTCGATCTGAATCTGCCGCGGCGTCACGTTCATCTCATCCAGCAACCGCTCCAGCAAAACCTGATTCTCGCGCGTGTTGCAGACCTGCAGTTTGCCAATCGTGGACAGATAGGAGATATAAGACCCGGTTGGCCAGGGAACGCCGAGACTACCGAAAGCTGTTTTCAGGTCCGTGCCCGGGGTTGTGTCGTTACCCTGGTTGGTGGCATTCCCACTACCAACATTTCTTTCACTCGCCAAGATGGTGGCCCGCTCGATCACATGGAAAAAAATGTGGTATCGCCGGATCACCAGTTCATCTTTCGGCGCGTCGCGCCCCTGCTGCGTTCCGGCTTTCGGGGCCTGCGACCCGGTCGCCTCCCCCTTGTCAGCCGGCCGCGAAACCTCCTGTGCACGACAGACAACGGACAGGCAGACCAACAACATGCAAGCCATGGATCGTTTCATAAGACCTCCGTATTACAACGCCGCGTCGTCCTGCGAGGCGCCAACCTCGCCAGGCTCATCCAAAAGCGTGGCCGTGACAAACAGATAGACCATCCGTTTGCCATCGCGGCTGGGCAAGCCGCCTCCAACCAGCACCCGTCGCCCACTGGCAAGTCCCACGCTCGTGGACGTCGCATAGACATGGAAGATCGGCTGGCTGATCTGCGCGGAGCGCTCTTTGCCTGACAGATCGTGGCCAGCAGGACCGTAGTTCTCCCAGACCGGCTCTTCCACCATCTGCGGATTGAACGTCAGGTTAATCATCTGGCCTGCCGCACTCACCTCCGGCACAACCTGCAGAATCAGCCCGGTTTCCCGTGTCTGAAACCCGCCGGGCTCTATAATCGCAGGAGCCACACCTGCCACACCGAACACACCGGAACCGGAGCCATTGGTCGGCCCCACGCCGACGCTGATAAACGAGGTGGGGTAGATGATCTCCGTGACGCCCTTGACCACGGCCTCCTGCCCGGCCCTGGTCACAACCATCGGGGCTGCCAGCAACTCGCCGAAGCCATTGGTCCAGAGCGCCGTGAGCGCCGCCGTGTTGAACCCCGTTCCCGCCGCCGCCAGACGGGCAATCGCCGCCCGATCAAACGATACAAATTGTGCCTCAATCCCCATCTGGCGCGAAGAACAATTGAACTCCTCAAAGATGAGCTCAAGAGTCCTCAGATTTTCGCGCGTATTACGAATGAACAGCTTGTCGAATGCCGGCCAGTAGCTGAGCGACGACCCGTCCGGCCAAGCCACACCCAGGTCGCGGAAAGTCTTTTTGAAGGCCTCGCCATTGCGAGCCGCGGCTGCTTGCGTGCATTCAACCTGACTGGTTGAACCCCCTCTAGTCGAATTCGTGCCATCGAAGGAAAGCGTTTCTATACGTTCACAAACACTCCGCGGAACCGTGTAGCGCCTGACAAAAAATTCACCATCCGGCCACGCTTGTTTGCCGGTCTCCACCCGTGTGAGGATCGCCCGGTTGGCGCCGCTACGGAGCGCCACACCATTCTCCAGCTTATACGGGCCAGTGACATGCCCCAACCGGTCCTGCAGCGCAAAGCGTGGCGTAAAGGACTTGTCGAAAGGCTGGTTTCGATTTTCCCCGACATCCGGCAACGGACGGTACGGCTCACCCTGCTCATTCTCCACGGTGGCAGTCACAAACAGATAAACCGCACATTTGAAATCCCGGGTCGGCATGCCGCCGCCGATCAACACCCGCTTGCCGCTCGGCACCGCTACGCTGGTTGAGACACCATACACATGCACAAACGGTTGCTTCATGGAGCCATCACGGTCCTGCCCGGTTGGATTCCACGCAGCCGGCCCGTAATCGTGCCACACGGGTTCTTCGGTGAATATGGGGTTAAGGGTTAAATGGATGATCTTGCCATTCGCGCTCACCTCCGGTACCACCTGCAGCGTGCCGCCTAGCTCACGCGTCTGAAAACCTGCTGCTTCCACTGTGCATAGAGCACCTGCCGCATAGGCGTTGGCCGCATTCGTCTGATTCGCCCCACCTATCGTAAACTCAGTTGGGTAGGTCAGTTCCATGCCGCTCCTGACAATCGCTTCCTGCCCGGCCTTGGTCGTCACGGTCGGTGCCGACAGGAGCTCGCCGAAGCCATTGGTCCAAAGTGACGTCAGCGTAGCGTCCTGGATGCCTCCCCCGGCAACGGCCAGTTGATTGAGACGTGCCCGATCGAACGCCACAAATTGCACCTCCAACCGAATTTGCCGGGGCGCACCACCGAGCTCCTGCAAGAGTCTTTCGATGAGGTCGAGGTTCGCTGGTGTGTTGCAGACGCGGATACCCCCTGGGGTGGCAAGATCGGAGATCCACGAGCCGGCGGGCCACACGATGCCCACATCGACCAGCAGCCGCTTTAGCTGGTCAGACCGGTTGGTGGCATCCGGCGCCTGCGCCGCAGCCGCCTCCAGGATGCCAGCCATCACCGCGGCGCGGACTGGAAACCGGCGAACCTGCAATTCGCGCTCCGGCGCCCCCGGCGGCAGCACGGTGACGACCTGGGTCCGGATGTTGACAAGCTGGAACCGGTTCGAACCGATCGCGACTTCGGTCCCTGCTTGCAGGGCATACGGCCCGGTAACCCTGCCAAAGTCATCCTGCAGCGAAAACTCCTGTGCGCCGCAGACACTAGCAGACAAACAAACCAGTAGCCGCGCGGCCATCGAGAGTTTCATATCGCCTCTTGGTTTAGCTGGTCCAATCGCGTACGCCCGTGGTGCTGGCGGGACGGAAGCCAACCCTACCGTGGGGAGCTCCGCACGCATAAGGTGGAGTCTGCCAGAAGCACAAGGGGGCGTCAAGGTTACCCAGCAATGCGGTCTCGGCCTTCTTTCGCGGCGATCAACGCGTGCTGACGATGGTAGCC